>NZ_JACAEU010000068.1:0-18442 GCF_013388695.1 Fischerella sp. | reverse complement strand
TTTCTGCTCAAAACCAAATCATCAAATAGATGATATTACTTTAACCCAACTTTCAGCAGAGGTCATCCTCAAAATTAGTTTAACAGGTTATAAACCTCTGCTTTTACCAACTAGTAAACCATACACAAATGGAGGTAAATTATGTCTGATGAGATTAATAAACCTATAGAATTGTCTGACCAAGAATTAGATGAAGTATCCGGCGGTATCTTTGGATTTTTTGGAGACGAAAATCAAATAAGGCAGACAAATTTTCTTAATTTCAAACAAAGTAAATTAGTCTTAGATCAAGTAAGTATTGTTAATTCAGAAGGTAGTATTAATGCCTTGCATATCGAATTGACCAATACAGAATCTACTGTTATACAAGATACAACTATTACCTAAGTAGTCTTTTTTGAAAAACAGGGAACATCTATCAAACATTTATTTAGCTATTAATAAGTTCTCTGTTTTTAGAGACTAGAAAAATTATAAACTTTGGAGAAAATTATGTCAGATGAACTTCCTACAAATAATCAAGCTATAGAGTTAACTGAACAGGAAATAGATGCTTTAGCAGGTGGTAAAGAAAATGCTCAGTATGTCGCTAATCAACTTAGTTTGGTTCCTGATGATCTAACACAGTCGGTTTCTCAGTCTGTGGATAAAATCTTCTCTGCCATTCCTCTCATTGGCTTGAATTTCTGAAAAATGCCACTATGACCAAAATTCTATAGTTTTAAGCTGGCAATGCTGAATCAGTGAATGTTGTAAAGAAATATAACATTCTTTCTTGGCTGCATAAATTCCTAACCGACCTCAGATAATTATATAAAGGTTCAAACAAAGACCGCTCGATTTTATGCTTGCATTCTGCAACACCTCTCTATTTCCATTGTTAAATTTTTAACAATTAAAACGCTCTCACACCCTTAGAAAATATAAGAGAGTTCAATTATGTCAGAAGTTCTACTGAAGGAACTTAGTAATAGTGATATTGACTGGATGTTGAAGACTGGTAATAGAGAAGAAATTGACTCAGGTCAAGTTCTCATCCGTCAAGGCGAACCTGTTAATGCACTATATATTCTCTTAGATGGAGCATTAACAGTTTCCATATCTCAACCTGATAACAATCCATTGGGACGCGCTTTTGCCGCCTTAGAGGGTGGTGAAATGTCAGGGCGTGAAATTGCCAGATTATCAAGTGGTGAAATCGCAGGAGAAATTCCTTTCATCGAATCATACCTGCCCTCTACCACTGTTAAAGCACTCAAAAAGTCTCTGATCTTGTCGATTCCGCGACAGGAGTTGGCAAAAAAACTGAAACAAGATCTCAGTTTTGCTGCCCATCTTTACCGGGCGAGTGCAATTTTGCTTGCAGACAGACTAGAAAAGATTGTTAATCAACTCGGTCATAGCACGCTAGTCCTCAGCCAACCCCGACTCAGAGAAATATTGTTTATTTTTGCAGAATTGCATGATAGCGATATCGATTGGTTGATTGTTGCAGGGGATGTAAACCGAATTCCCGCAGGGACTGTTTTGATTCCTGGCGGAAGACCTGTCGAAGCGTTACATATTCTCCTGGATGGAAAATTGACACTTTCCGCCTCCGAGGACGATCGCAATCCTCTAGCCCGTGCCTTTTCTAATTTGGAAGGTGGCGAAACTGTAGAACGTGAGTTTGCCAGATTGTCTCGGGGCGACATAGTCGGAGAAACCCCCTTTGTAGAGGCTCCCCCACCCTCTACAAGTGTGAAAGCCTTGCAAGACTCCTTAGTATTATCAATTCCTCGCTGGCGATTGGCGGCCAAACTTCTGCATGATGTGGGTTTTGCTGCCCGTTTTTATCGAGTGCTGGCAGTTCTTTTAGCAGACAAACAACGGGCAATAGTTAGTCGGCTTGGATACGGCAGACTCAGTTATAGTACTGATCGGCCGCTGGATGAAAATCTCGAATATGAGAATGAACTGGATTCCGATTTTTTGGCGCAAGTGGCGCTAGCTGGAGCCAGATTTGACTGGATGCTGAAAAGAATTAGCCGCAGTTAAAGATCGCAGCTGTTCGGTAACATATTTGCTATTAACATTTTACGGAAATTTTCTACTCCGTTAAAGAACAAAAGCATTATTTACAACCACATTGTTACACCTATAACTTGGCATGTAATTTCAGATGGGCAATCCCCATCCTCATATGCCATGCAGATTTTGGAAAATGGGATGGAGTCAAATGGTTCCTCAAAAAAATAATCTGTTTCGCAAACAAGCTTTAGATCATTCTTCTTCACCTGAGCGCTTAGATCAGTTGATGCAAGTAATTAGCCCCACAAAGTGGCTACCTTTGATTGCTATGGGCACTTTGGTTGCATCCGGTTTGGCTTGGAGTGTTTTTGGTCGTATCCCGATTACGGTTGAGGGTAAAGGTGTGCTTGTCTTTCCCAGCAAAGTTGTGGGGTTTCAGTTTCCTAACATTGAGGGGAAAATCAAGGCAGTAAATGTACGCGCGGGCGACTTTGTCAAGAAAGGACAGGTGCTAGCAACAATTGACCAAGAAGAACTGCAAAAGCAACTACAGCAGCAACGTACCAAACTAGCAGAACTCGTAGCGCAGGATCAAAACGCTAATTCACTTCAAAATCAACGCAGCCAACTGCAAATCATTACGATCGCCCAACAGCGCCAAAACTTAGAGCAAGAATTGCAGCAAGCTCAGGCTCTGACTCCGGTTATTAAGAGTAAAAACCTCGATGCGATCGCCCAGCAGCGACGAAATATCCAACAAGGTTTGCGTGATGCTGAAGCTTTGGTTCCTACCCTCAAGCAGAGACTTGAGCGGCGTCAGTGGCTGAAAACTCAAGGAGCTATTTCAGATGATACCGTGTTAGAAGCAGAACAGACTTACCTGAATAGTCTCCAAAAAATCGCCGACCTCAAACAACAACTAAAGCAACTAGACATCAGTCAAGTTCAGGCACAAAAGTCCTACCTTCAAAATCTTAATCAAATTGCCTCCCTCAAAACCCAGTTAACACAACTAAACACTCAACAAAAAACCCTTGCTGAGCAAGATTTGCAATCTTCAACTACCCGAACAAATCAAATTCAGGATTTGAAACGTAGTATTGCCCAACTGGAACGAAAACTAAATGGCGATAGCCAAGTAAAGAGCGACCATACGGGACGCATTTTAGAACTCAATATCAATCCTGGACAAATTGTGCCTCCAGGAACCCAAATCGGGACTATGGAAGCGCAAGACCCATCCGCCAAGTTGGTTGGTGTCACATTCTTTCCGATTGGTGAGGGCAAAAAGGTTCAAAAGGGCATGAAAGTGCAAATTACACCCTCTACAGTCGAGCGAGAACGCTTTGGCGGTATTGTCGGCAATGTCACCCATGTTTCACCCTTTCCTGTTACTAAAGAGAGCGCCTCAAAAGTGGTCGGCAGTCCAGAAATCGTGCAAAGCCTGGTGTCCGAGCAACCTCAGATCCAAGTTATGACCGAACTTAAACCAGACACCTCAACCTTCAGTGGCTATAAATGGTCTTCTTCCAAGGGCCCAGAACAGAAAATGACTCCTGGAACCACTTCCTCTGTGCGAGTAACTGTGAAAGAAGAAGCCCCCATTTCTTTTGTCTTGCCCATTCTTAAATCTTTAGGTAGTTCGTAGAAAAGAGTGGGGGAAGGGGAAATGGGGAGATGGGGAGAGTGGAATAATAACCCACTAACTACTAACTACTGACTACTAACTACTAACTACTAACCACTAACTACTAACCACTAACCACTAACTAATGACCAATGACTAATGACTAATGACCAATAATTATGTTAAAGCGAAAACTACAAACACTATTTAAAAAGCGTAAAGATACCCGGCGTCGCACACCCACACTGCTGCAAATGGAAGCTGTGGAATGTGGCGCTGCTTCTTTAGGAATTATTCTTGGTTATTACGGTCGAATTGTACCTCTAGCAAAACTCCGTCAAGATTGCGGTATATCGCGTGATGGGAGTAAAGCCACTAACGTTCTCGCTGCTGCTAGAAGCTACGGGTTGAATGCCAAAGGCTTTAAAACAGAGTTGGACGCACTGCGGGAAATGCAATGTCCCTACATTGTGTTTTGGAATTTCAACCATTTCCTGGTGGTAGAAGGATTCGACAAAGATCGAGTTTATCTTAATGACCCCGCCAGCGGCCCGCGCAACGTCTCCTTGGAAGAATTTAGCAATTCCTTCACAGGTGTAGTGCTGGTTATGCAGCCTGGCCCGGAGTTCAAAAAAGGGGGAAGCAAACCCAGTATTCTCTTGGCTTTGTGGCAAAGGCTGCGCTTTTCTGTTGGGGCGCTTGTTTATTGCGTAGTGGCAGGATTGCTGCTGGTAATTCCTGGAATGGCGATGCCAGCGTTTTCCCAGGTGTTTGTAGACAATATTTTAATTCAGGGTCGCAAAGAATGGCTGAATCCGCTGATTTTGGGGATTATCTTCACAGCGGTGATTACGGGATTTTTGACACTACTACAGTTGCAGTCCCTGCGCCGGATGAAAATCAAGCTGTCTGTGGGAATGTCCAGTCAATTCCTGTGGCATATTTTACACTTACCCGTTAGTTTTTACGATCAACGGTTTGCTGGCGAAATCAGCAGCCGCGTCCAGCTCAACGACATCTTAGCCAGCTTGCTTTCAGGTAAATTAGCTACGACAGCGATCGCCGCAATCACAGTAATTTTTTATGCTGCGATCATGCTGCAATATGACTTAGTACTGACCTCGATAGGCATAGCTTTTGTTGCTTTTAACCTCCTGGCATTGCAATGGGTATCCCGACGACGTGTTGACGCCAATATGCGATTGCAACAGGATCAAGGAAAAGTTACCGGAGTGTCAATTTCTGGTCTCCAGAGTATGGAAACACTTAAGGCATCCGGCTTAGAATCAGATTTTTTCTCCCGGTGGGCAGGTTACTATGCCAAATCGATCAACGCCCAGCAGGAAATGGACGTCACAAACCAAGCTTTAGGGGTGTTGCCTTCTTTTCTCTCTAGGGTAGCCTCAATGTTACTGATCGCTGTGGGTGGTCTGCGGGTGATTGATGGACATTTAAGCATTGGGATGCTAGTGGCATTTCAAGGTCTCATGCAACAGTTTATGCAGCCTGTAAATAATCTCATCACCCTTGGCAGCAACTTGCAAGAAGTAGAAGGTAGTATCACTCGCCTTGATGATGTTTTACAAAACCCGACAGATCGGCAAGTCGATAAGGGACAAGGGGGACAAGGGAAAGGGGACAAGGGAAAGGGGACAAGGGAAGGAGGACAAGGAGGACAAGGAGGACAAGGGAGACAAGCAAACAAGGGGACACGAGGACACCAGGATATGAAAGATATTTTTGATAAGTTATCCACCTCACAGCCCGACCCAGTCGCCTCGTCTCCGCGTTATCCAGTCTCTGCGCCTGCTACTCCCGCGACCAAATTGCAAGGATACGTCGAGCTACGCAACGTTACATTTGGCTACAATCGCGTTGCTGCTCCTTTGATTGAAAATTTTAACTTCTCACTCAAACCAGGGCAACGAGTTGCTTTGGTGGGTGGAAGTGGTTCTGGTAAATCTACGATCGCCAAAATGGTAGCTGGGTTATACGCACCTTGGCAGGGAGAAATCCTGTTTGACGGTATACCCAGAAGCGAAATTCCTCGCCAGGTGTTAGTTAATTCTCTAGCGTTAGTAGAGCAGGATATCTTTTTATTTGCTGGCAGTGTCCGAGAAAACTTGACACTGTGGGATACTACTGTGCCGGAAAGTAATTTGGTGCGTGCTTGTAAAGATGCGGCAATCCACGATGTTGTCATCTCCTTGCCAGGGGGTTACGGTGCGGAACTATTAGAAGGTGCTAGCAACTTGAGCGGGGGTCAGCGACAGCGCCTAGAAATTGCCCGGGCTTTGGTTAATAACCCTGCCATTTTAGTAATGGATGAAGCTACCAGCGCCCTCGATACCGAAACCGAAAAAATCATTGACCGGAAAATCCGCCAGCGAGGTTGTACTTGTATTATTGTGGCGCATCGACTCAGCACCATCCGAGATTGTGATGAAATTATTGTCCTCGAACGAGGAAAAGTAGTCCAACGCGGAACCCATGACGAATTAAAGCAAGTTGAGGGTACATATTTGCAATTGATCCGTAGCGAAGGAGGAGCGCTTTAAAAAGTCAAGAGTCAAGAGTTGTAGAGACGTGCCATGGCACGTCTGTACAGAGTCAAGAGTCAAGAGTCAAAAATAATTTACGTCTAATGTGAATTCATAAAGATCAGTAATAGGTAATAGGTAATAAAACTACCAATCACCAATTCTATCTGTGTTCACCCCCCTCATTCCCCCCTACAAGAGGGGGAAGGCAGAGGAAAAACTTTTATTTATTGTGCATCTGTGGTCGATTTCTAAAACACGATTTTGGTCATAGCCTTAAATCACATCAAACATAAATTTTAATTTCTTATTTTTAATTGGAGCAGCGACTGATGTTAGAACAAATCAGTTTTGTGATTCCACAAGGACAACAATATATATTAAAAGGCAATCAGCCAATACTTTTAAATGACCCGCAGACGGTTTGGCTAGTCAAATCTGGTTCTTTGGCCCTATTTGCGATCGCAGTTAAAGATGGTGTTCCCGAGGGTTCTCGCCGTTATTTATTAACTATTGGAGACGGGGGGGCGATGTTCTCTACAATCCCCAACCAAACGGAGGAGCAGCGCCAGATCCTAGCGGTATCGATGGAGGAGACAGAACTCCTGAAGATGTCAAAAGATGATTTTAACAGATTAATTGCCAGCGCTAATGGTGAGGCAGCAGCTTTGGTAGACGACTGGGTGAATCAACTAGGCTTCGCACTGTCTGAAATTACTCCCCCAGGAATACCAGTTAAACCAGAGGGAATTAACTATTTCTCCCTAAATAACGGCAATATCTTCCAGCCGCAGTCAAATACTGTATCTTGGGTGCAAATCCAAGAAGGGTATGCTCGCTGGATGGGATTAGAAGAATTGCAACTTTCTTCTGCATCCGGAATGTTGCCTTTGAGTGCAGATATGTGGTTGCAAGCAGATAGTATTGTTGAACTTGCCACTAAAAACACCTCAGATCTGCAAAATGGGAATACTATCTTAGAAAGTTTGTCCCAACTTAATACCTATTTCCTCCAAGGCATTGATTTATTAGAGCAGTCGGAAATATCAGCAGAATTACATAGATTTCAAGAAAGAGAACGTCTCAATTATAATGTCATGCAAGAGGCGTTGTCAGAACTGTCATCCGTGCTGGAAGTACGGAAATCAGCTCTTTCCTCAGAGATGAAATCGGCTGATAACCCAGATCAAGCCCTGTTGATTGCTGCTGGTGCAGTGGGGCGGGCTTTGGGAATTAAGATTTGTCCTCCCGCCCAATCGGAAGACCTCAGACGGGTAGCAGAACCATTAGAAGCGATCGCCCGTGCTTCCCGGGTAAGGATGCGTCGAATTTCTTTAACTGATAAGTGGTGGAAAAAGGACTCTGGCCCTGTCCTGACCTACACTAAAGACGATCATCCCGTGGCAATATTGCCAAAATCTGACAACCGCTACGAGATTTTCGACCCCCTAGAGCGGACTCGCACCCTTGTAGATGATCGCACTGCTGCCAAGCTGACTCCGACTGGCTACGTTTTTTATCGACCTTTTCCCGATACAAAATTTAAAATCCAGGATTTACTTCAGTTTGCGCTGCGGGGACACGTCAAAGATCTGATCTATGTACTTTTGGCTGGAGTTTGCACCACTGTGCTAGGGATGCTCACACCCCAAGCTACCGCCGTCCTCATCGACAGCGCCATTCCCGATGCTAACCGGGGATTATTAATGCAAATAGGCTTAGGTCTTTTGGCTGTCACCTTTGGACAAGCTTTGTTTGACCTCACTCAGGCATTTGCCATCATCAGAGTACAAACCTTTGCGGAATCTTCTACGCAAGCAGCGGTATGGGATCGGCTTTTGAATTTGCAGGCATCGTTTTTCCGTCAGTTCTCAGTTGGTGACTTGAAATCTCGGGTTAGTGCCATCTCTAGTATCCACCAGAAACTAAGTAGCACTGTTCTCAAAAGCATCTTCTCCAGTTTCTTTTCGCTGCTCAACCTCGCGCTGCTATTCTACTACAGTACAACACTCGCTTTATTAGCCTGTTTAGTCGCAGTTGTCAATATTGGCGTCACGATTTTCTCTGGCGTTCTCACAGTGCGTAAGTTCCGCCCATTGCTGGAGTTAGAAGGACAAATCTTTGGTTTGATGGTGCAGTTGATTAATGGTGTAGCAAAAATCCGAGTCTCTGGAGCAGAGACACGAGCCTTTGCTTACTGGAGCAGACAGTATACACATCAACTCAAACTCATGCTCAGAACCCAGAGTATTGAAGATGGCGTGACTTTTATTACTAAAATCCTGCCACCGCTCACAAATGCTCTCCTGTTTTGGGCTGCTGCTAGTATGCTCCAGGAGTCGCCCGAAGGTGGTGGCTTGTCTACTGGTATCTTCCTCGCGTTCAATGCTGCGTTTGGTAGCTTTATTGGTGGAGCCACTAACCTCAGCACCACGATTGTGGACGTTATGCAAGTTTTGCCGATGTGGAAGCGTGCCGAACCAATTCTTGAAGCTGTACCAGAAATCTCTGCCAGCAAAACCGACCCTGGCAGGCTATCAGGTAAACTGCTTGTAGATCATGTGGTTTTCCGCTATCGAGATGATGGCCCCCTAACGTTGGATGATGTGACTATCAAAGCTGAGCCAGGAGAATATATTGCCTTAGTCGGGCCTTCTGGAAGCGGGAAATCAACTCTGTTTCGTTTGTTGCTGGGATTTGACCATCCTGAATCCGGCACCATTTATTACGATGGACAAGACTTAGCTGGGTTGGATGTCAATGCTGTGCGCCGACAGTTGGGTGTGGTAATGCAAAATAGCCGCATGATGTCCGGTTCCATCTTTGATAACATTGCCAGCGGTGCCATGATTACAATGGAGGAAGCTTGGGAAGCAGCGCGGGCTTCTGGCTTGGCGGATGATATTGAAGCTATGCCAATGGGTATGCACACTGTTGTTAGTGAGGGAGCCACTAACCTCTCTGGTGGACAACGGCAACGTTTATTAATTGCCCGAGCGCTAGTATTAAAACCCCGGATTCTGCTGTTTGATGAAGCTACTAGTGCTTTAGATAACAGAACTCAGGCAATTGTCAGTGAAAGCTTGGAAAGATTGCAAGTGACTAGAATAGCGATCGCTCACCGACTCAGCACCATCCGTAATGCTCACCGCATTTATGTACTTCAGGACGGTAGAGTAGTACAGCAAGGAAGTTTCGACGAACTGGCAAAACAACAAGGGCTGTTTGCTCAACTCATGGCGCGGCAGATGCTTTGATATAGACAGCGATCGCTATTGCGATCCGATCCCGGGCTTGACAGTATAAATTAATTCTAGAAATTAGTAAAAAATCTGAAATTAGGTAAACATGCCCTAATAACAGGGAGTTCACGTGGTATCGGTAGAGCGATCGCCATAAAATTAGCAAAGCATGGTGTCAACATCGCAATTCATTATTACAAAAATGAAGAGGCTGCTAACGATACCTTGTTAAAAGTACGAGAGCAGGGCGCTGATGGTTTTTTGGATGGTTTTTTGGTACAAGCCGATGTGTCAAACCCAGAGGACATCAGCCGCATGTTTAACCAAGTTCAAGATAAGTTCGGCAAACTCGACATTTTCGTAAGCAACGCCCGGCCTGACATGTCTGGAGAAAGGGCGTTGCTACACACCCTGCGGGAAGCCGAATAAAGCGCGTCTACAGCATGACAACATCATATTCATACTTCAAATCAGCAACGCCTGAGAAAGAGATATGGGCAATTCTGTCCGCTAGCGAAGGCAGCGGAAGTGATAGGCGATCGCTGAACTCCACTGTATAGCAAACAGTTAATTATAGTCTACTATAAATAGCAAACAGTTAATTATAGTCTACTATAAGCAGTAATTTCAATCACAATTAGTATTAATATAAAGTTAATGAAACTATTACTGAAAATTAACCAATAAATATATTATTCTTGAAAGCAGCAATTTTAAACTAAACAGGTCACTAAGTTTAAGCAACATGTTTTTTTTGAATTTTGCTTGCTATATATACGTTTTGCCAGTGAAAATTATCAGATTGAATTCTATCTTTTTTCATATAAAGATAGGTGCATTTAAATCATTGTTATATACAAGGTTAAGGAATATACTCTATTTATTACTGACTATCCATATAGTCAATTTTAACTTTTGTGCCAAGTAAAGTTTTTATTTAAAGAAACATCAAATAGCTGTCTTGAAAATAGGGAACTCTTAACAGGGAAGAGAGATTTTAATTCTTTGCCGTGCGCCCTGGTGCATGGGAGCCTTGCAAGAAAAGGCAAAGCGGAACGGTGACGATGCTTTTGCATTTGGCAGCTATATAAATAATCCCAAAGATGCACAGGTATTTTGGCCGCTCACTACCGATCCACTCTATCGACTAGTGGGCGATCGCCAAGATATCGCGATCGCTCCTTCTTGAGATTGCAGTTTAGTGTGAGCAGACTTAACTCAAAAACCTTTACCTATGAACAAACCTACTTTAGTTGGATTTTCCTATCTTCCGGCAGATACCTTTGCCGACGGTTCACCTTCTGGTGCAAATGATGGCACAGGCAAACCCATTTCTAGTAATGGGCGTACTGGCCCATTCCCAGGACAACCCGTCCAAGGTTTCAGTGGTGTTCAGTTTGCTGATTCAGATAGCTACTGGTTTTTATCAGACAACGGCTTTGGCAGTCAGACCAATAGTGCTGATTATTTGCTGCGAATTCACAAAGTCGATCCTGATTTCAAAACAGTTGATAATGGCAACGGCAATGCAGAGTCGACTGAATTTATTCAACTATCCGACCCCAATAATCTGATTGGGTGGCAAATCGTCAACGAAACATCACCAGACCGCCAGTTGACAGGGGCTGACTTCGATCCGGAATCGATTGTTTTGGCTGAGGATGGGACGATTTGGGTTGGTGAAGAATTCGGGCCCTATCTGCTGCATTTTGATCGCAATGGTGTGCTAATTGATCCTCCCATTGCCACCCCGAATATTTACCCACTCGATACTCTCGGCGGACAAGATCCCATCGTCATCGGTCACAGAGGCGGTGCACCTGGAATCCGTCCAGAACATACGATCGGCGACCTCGGCGGAGACTTAATTGCTTCTAACAACTTGGGTGCTGAATTCGGAGCAGACTTTCTCGAACCTGACTTGGTGGTAACTAAGGATGGAGTTTTAATCGTCCGCCATGAGCCTGTGTTGGCAAGTGTGGAGACTGATGAGAACGGTAATATTATTTACGATGAGAATGGCAAGCCCGTTATCAAAGAAGCCACAACCAACGTCGCTAATTTTGAGAAGTTTGGCGATCGCCTAACTACGAAAGTTGTAGATGGAGAATCTATTACCGGCTGGTTCGCCGAAGATTTCACACTCGCTGAAATTAAGGAATTGCGAGCAGTCGAGCGTCTTCCAGAGATCCGCCCTGAAAGCACCAACTATGATGGCTTCTTCCAAATCCCCACATTGGCAGAGTACATTAACTTTGTCAAAGAGTATGAAGCCGAAACAGGGAAGAAACTTGGCATTTATCCCGAAACCAAGCACCCCACCTACTTTACCGAGACAGGCAAGTATCTCGATGGCACTCCTATTAACATCGATACTTCCCAACTGCTGATTGATACTCTCGTTGCCAACGAGTTTACCGATCCCGATCGCGTTTTTATTCAATCCTTTGAGGTTTCCAATCTCAAGCAGCTTAAAAACGAAATCATGCCAGCTGCTGGAGTTGATATACCACTAGTGCAGCTAATTGATAGTAGCGGTGCTCCCTACGACTACGTTTACAACGGAATTGATCAAACCTACGCTGACCTGATCGCCCCAGAAGGATTGACAGAAATTGCAACCTATGCAGAGGGAATCGGCCCTAGCAAACGTCTGATTGTACCCGCTGCAACTGTTGATAACAATGGCGATGGTCAAGCAGATGACATTAACGGGGATGGAGAAATTAGCGATGCCGATCGATTTGCGGGTGAGCCAACTTCTCTAGTTGACGATGCTCATGCAGCTGGGTTACTAGTGCATCCTTATACCTTCCGCAGTGATGACTATTATCTGTTAGCTGACTACAAGGGCAACCCAGAATTGGAGTACGAGCAGTTTATTCGCTTGGGTGTAGACGGCTACTTCACCGATTTTGTCGATGATGGAGTTGCTGCTAAGGACAAAGTCACGGCAGATGAAGTTAGTTCTCCCCAAAACTCAGCAGTAAAACAAGACAAAGCGATCGATAATCTCGCGCGATCGCGTGGCTTTGAGGCGATGAGTTACAGTCCCGATCGCCAAACGCTCTATCCCATACTAGAAGGATATGTTACTGGCGACCCGACAGATTCTCGACGTGTTTACAAATTTGATGTTGCGTCTAAGTCCTTTAGCCACGATTTGGCTGGTTACTATCAAGTAGACAATTCCGACCATGCAATCGGCGATGCAACTCCCATCAACGATACTGAATTCTTAATCATCGAGCGCGATGAAAAATTCGGAGCAGAGGCGGAGTTCAAGAAAGTCTTCAAAATTGATGTTACCAAAACCAACGAGCAGGGCTACCTCCAGAAAGAGGAAGTAATTGATTTGCTTAATATTGCCGATCCCAACGACCTAAATGGCGATGGCAGCGACGTCTTTACTTTCCCTTTTCTCACTATCGAAGATATTTTGGTTGTTGACGAAAATACTATCCTGCTTGCCAACGACAACAACTATCCATTCAACGCAATCCGCAATCTATCAGAACCAGATAACAATGAATTAATCAAGGTTGAATTGTCTACTCCCCTCAACCTCGATCCTCGCCTAGGAACGCCCAAATCTGAAGCAGAACCACCCTCTGATACTCCTACTTTTACCCAGCAGGATCTATATTTCGGACGTGATATCCCCGGTGGCGCAGAAGTATCGGATGCAGAATTTCAAGCCTTCGTTGATGAGGTAATCGCACCCCTCGTTCCTGGATTAACCCTATTTGATGCCAGAGGACAGGTGAAAGATGCAGATGGCGACATCAATAAAGAAAAATCCAATGTCGTCACCCTGATTTTGGAGAACACACCCGAAAACGCTACCATTGTTAACCAAGTACTAGCCGCTTACAATGAGCGATTTAAAGGAGCCGGAACCCTACAAGTTACCAATAGCGATGATCTTAAAGTCAGCTTTGAGCTAACCGACGATTTGATTGACAATGACCCCACACCGGAGTTTGTTCAAGCAGATTTGTACTTTGGGCGCAATATTTCTACAGGTGGACAAGTTTCTGAACAGGAGTTTAGTCAGTTTTTAGACAAAAGTATTACTCCTCGTTTCACCGGTTTAACCGTGTTTAACGCCGAAGGACGATTCTTGGATGACACAAGTTCAGTGGTTGAGGAACCAAGCAAGGTAGTCACGCTCCTTTTTGAGGACACTCAAAATAATGAAGATGCCCTTCAAGAAGTTGTTCAGGCATACATCGACGAGTTCCAGCAGCAAAGCGTCCTGCAAGTTGTCAACGAGGATATCGAAGTTAGTTTCGGCCCGGCTGAGGACGTAATTGATAATGACCCCACACCAGAACTTATCCAGGCAGACCTTTACTTTGGACGCAATATTCCCAACGCTAGACAAGTTTCCGAGCAGGATTTTCAGCGATTTCTGGATGAGTTTGTTTCGCCTCGTTTCGCGGGTTTAACTACGTTTGATGCCCAAGGACAAGTGCGGGATGAGGACGGCAGCATTCTCAAAGAGCCATCCAAGGTTGTTACCCTGATTTTGGAAGACACCCAGACAAACGAAGATGCCATCAATGAGGTGCTGACAGCTTATCAGGAAAAATTTAATGGAGCTGGAGTAGTGCAAGTCATCGACGAAGAAATTACTGCCCTCACTCCCAAAACCATATTTGGTACGCCAGGTAACGATGAGTTATATGCTGACATTGGCAGGGGTGAAAACATTGTTACTGGTGGTGAGGGAGCCGATCAATTTTGGATTGTTAGCAATGAAACAAATTTGCCAGCAAAACCAAATACTATCACTGATTTTAATAGTGCAGAGGGAGATGTGATTGGCTTGGATGGTACCAGTTTTACCTTTGAGTCTCTTGGCAGTGATTGGACAACTCGCCAAGAAGGTAACGACGCAGTCATCCAAGTCTTTGGTCAAGATGTAGCTGTGCTACTGGGAATTCAGGCAAACAGTCTCACCCAGGCAAACTTTGTTTTTGCCTAAGGCAATAAGTAAAGGGTAAGGGAAAAAGGGAAAAGTGCAAGGTGTAAGGTTTTTTACCTATGCTCTATTCCCTATTCCTAACAATTCTGTTTTTGTCCAGCACTTAGATACGTAATTTATTATTAATTTATTATTAATTTATGATTAGCGATCGCCCTTAGGAGAAAACCAGCGATCGCGTGCCTCATTGTCTAAAACTTTTACCAAATTAGAGCATTCCATATAAAACTGTTATAAAACAGTGTCTAGGAGTTAGAGGCGGGTTTGCTACCATCCTTCGCGGCGAAATATTTGGTCAAACTCGCCCGTACAGCAGTGTGGCAAGACCATTGCAGCCATACGTTAAAATAATTTATCTGTAGGTTAAAAATAGATTGTGCACTATTGGATAAAGCACCTCCAGGGTGTCCTGTTTCTCTATCAACCTGTGAGATACAACATCCAGATGCATGAGGTGAAAGTTAAGACAAATGGCAAATTCCCCCCAAGTATCTATCCGCATCCCACCTGAGACACTCAAGCGCATTGATCTACTGGCGCAGAAACTTTACCCCTCTCGTCGAGCCGGAAAAAATCCGAATCGCTCTCAAGTTATTTTAGATGCGATCGCCCAATATTTAGAGCAACACGAGTCTAGCTATACAAGCACTCTGGAAATTGATGAACAGCTTGACGAACAGCCAATTAAGAAAGTGTTCCAACAGTACCCTAAGGATATAGAACTTGCTACACAGCACTCTCAGGACATAGAACCCCCTATACGAGAGTACATAGATTGGTGGTTCGATTATTTTTCATATATGAAGAAGCTCACTGACATATGGTTTGGTGCGAAATAATAGCTACTTTTGGACACAAGTAACATTATTGACCACAATCACAATAGACATTAACAATAAATTTTTAGTAGTAGCAGGCTTCCTGCTTTTCTACTTGAAAAGTATCTATTAGACATCTAGCAAAAGTTAATTTTGCCAGAGGGTAAAGCGTAAAAGTAAAGGGGAGTCGTTTTTACATGCCTTTAACTTTTTCCTTTTGCCCTTTTCCCAGTATATTTTTTAGGGTGTGTTAGGTCAGCTAACACACCCTGTAATTTTTTAGTAATCTAAAAACGGAAAAGGAGTAGATTATTAGCTATCAATATTTAATTAAACTTATACCATTTCATGTTGATTGCAATACATATAAATCTTGTAGAGACGTTGCATGCAACGTCTCTACAAAAAAATATGTTTCATGATTAAAGAGAATTAGTATTAAGCAAGGAAAATCAAACAAATTTAAAAATATATAAATACATGTATGTAAATCAAAAAAATAACTCAAAAAATAATTTCTATTTTTATAGAAATTTAAGCAATTATATTTTGTTTGAATTTTCCCGTATATATTTATTCATTTTTATTCTCGTATTTGCTCTGATTTTATTTTAGATGGCAATAGACATGATTGAGTTAGGTTTTGATGCCTGTCAATAAAACATCTCACTTCCAAATGAATCAGCATCTAATTATATCTCAATTTTAAATTTTTATCCAAAATAAATTGGTGAAAAAATTAAGAAATAAGTTTCAGGCTCTAGCGTTTACCTGATAGTTATTTCTTAGCATTAGAAAAATAAAATAGGTGTCACACAGTACTGTATGACACTTATTTTATCTAGATTATGACAGCTAAAAGAATGTCATACACTGTCATACATACATTATTTTTGCGGCTTAAAAGACTAAAAATTTTAATGTCTGAGATATATTTACTGCTATAGCTTCTATCAGCAGAAGTAGATAAAAGGTCAAAACATAACCTTCAAGATATATAGATAAATAACGTTAATAAATGTGAAGTTTTACCTGATATTTTTTGAAAATGATTTTTGATTTAATAGAATAAATTGATAGGATAAAAATTAGTTTTCGGCTATTCCTAACTTAGGAATTTTTAGGTAACAAATCCTAAGCAACAAAGTGTTGAAAAAGCCTTTTGCCATTCTGATTAGAAAAAATGGAAGATTTGCAAAGCGATCGTGAAGGACTTATAACCTCAAGCTGAACACAATAGTTCGAGATGCTTTGCTACGCTATTTTTCTGTTTAGCATGGCATTTTGCAACTGTTCAAATACGCTTTTGGGTAGTTAGGTTGAGTGAGCAAGCCAAACTCAACTTAACTATCTCATCTCCCTACTTCTCAAACTCATTTTATTAACTAAAAGTTGAGCAAAACTGCCGAAGTAGTGGAGATAAGTAGTACTCAAAAAAGTGAGAAGTAATATGGCCTCCACCGTCTCTGTCCAAAGAAACAAATCTCCAGCAAATGGCATAGAACTTCGCGGCAAAGTTTCGGCGGAATATGCTGAAATTTTGACTACAGAAGCGCTAGATTTTATTGCCATGCTCCAGCGTCGCTTTGGTGCTGAGCGATCGCGCCTGCTCAAACTGCGAGAAACGATCCAGCAACAACTTGATGCAGGTTGGCTACCCGACTTTCCATCCGAAACAGCAGCGATACGCAATAGTGACTGGAAAGTTGCCCCAAGTCCCCCAGATTTGCAAGATCGCCGTGTTGAAATTACCGGGCCGAGCGATCGCAAAATGGTCATCAATGCCCTAAACTCTGGGGCTAATGTGTTTATGGCTGATTTTGAAGATGCCAATAGTCCCACCTGGGACAATATGGTGTCCGGTCAAATTAATTTGCGCGATGCTGTCAACCGCACCATCGAATTTAGCGATCGCAAAACTGGCAAAACCTACAAACTCAATGAAAAAACAGCCGTTTTGATTGCTCGCCCTCGTGGCTGGCATCTTCTAGAAGAGCATATTCTAGTCGATGGTCAGCCCATGTCAGCCTCGTTATTCGATTTTGGACTGTATTTTTTCCATAACGCCCACAAGCTACTGGAAAACGGCTCCGGCCCCTATTTCTATTTGCCAAAACTGGAAAACAGGCATGAAGCGGCCTTGTGGAATGAGGTTTTTGTCGCAGCTCAAGAAGCGCTTGGCTTCAGCGTTGGCACAATTAAAGCCACAGTCTTGATCGAAACCATCCTTGCTGCTTTTGAGATGGATGAGATTCTCCACACCCTGCGCGATCACATTGTGGGGCTAAATTGCGGCCGCTGGGACTACATTTTCAGCTTTATTAAAAAGTTTCGCAATCGGCCCGATTTTGTCTTGCCCGATCGCCATCAGGTGACGATGACGACTCATTTTTTGCGCTCTTATAGCCTGCTGACGATCAAAACTTGTCACCGACGGGGTGCCTTTGCAATGGGGGGTATGGCGGCTCAAATCCCCATAAAAACAGACCCCGCTGCCAATGAAGCAGCCCTTGCTAAAGTCAAGGCTGACAAAGAACGGGAAGCCGGAGATGGGCATGATGGAACCTGGGTGGCACACCCTGCCCTCGTTCCCATTGCCCGTGAAGTGTTCGACAGCAAAATGTCTGGTCTCAATCAGCTGTCTGTTTTACGAGACGACATCACCATCACGGCAGCAGATCTGCTGACTGTACCAACGGGAGCAATCACCGAAACTGGACTGCGGAATAATATTCGGGTTGGTATCTTGTACCTGACATCCTGGCTGGCTGGTTCCGGCTGCGTACCTTTGTTTAACCTGATGGAAGATGCAGCTACGTCGGAAATCTGCCGTGCCCAGATTTGGCAATGGCTCCATCACAACGCAGCGCTAGAAGACGGTCGTACCGTCGATCGCTCCCTTTTCCAAGCCATTCTTGACGAAGAGATCGCAGCATTGCGCCAAGAAATTGCCGCTCACAGCCCTTGGCAAGCAACCTTTGACAAAGCGATCGATTTGTTCGTAGGGCTTGTTACTGCCGATAACTTTGAGGAGTTCCTGACACTGCCCGCCTATCGGTATCTTGTCAGCTTTTGAGATTACTCTACCCCCGTCAAGGTGTGAGTCTTGGAAATGGATTTTTCTTGGTGTCTTTGTGTCTTGGTGAGTCCAGCCCCCGTCTTGGCTTCTGCCGAGATGGGGGACTGGCGAACCCGGAGGGTGGTGAAAAAAGAAT
>NZ_JACAEU010000017.1:0-8468 GCF_013388695.1 Fischerella sp. | reverse complement strand
CCACTAACCACCAACCACTAACCACTAACCACTAACCACCAACAACCAACAACCAACCACTAACCACTAACCACCAACAACCAACAACCAACCACTAACCACTATCGAGGATATTTTATGACTGCATCAATGGACCCTGCCCAAATTGCAGCTTTACAAATAGAAGACGATCGCACTGGTTTGAGCATTGAGACACTGCGACGGGCTTTAGCTGATAATCTCTTTTACATTCAGGGTAAGTATCCTGAGATTGCCACCAAAAATGACTTTTACATGGCGTTGGCTTATACCGTGCGCGATCGCTTGCTCAAACGCTGGATTAGCACAACAAAGGCATATGTAAAAAAAAATGTCAAGATTGTTTGCTACCTGTCAGCAGAATTTCTCCTGGGACCACACCTAGCAAATAACCTGATTAACCTCGGTATTTACGAGCAAATACGTAAAGCAGTCGAAGAATCAGGACTAAACCTGGAAGAATTGATTGAACAAGAAGAAGAACCGGGTTTAGGCAATGGTGGTCTTGGTCGTTTGGCTGCCTGCTATATGGATTCTCTTTCCTCCTTAGAAATTCCCGCGATTGGTTACGGCATTCGCTACGAATTTGGCATTTTTGACCAAGAAATTCATAATGGCTGGCAAGCTGAAATAACCGACAAATGGTTGCAGTGGGGCAATCCCTGGGAAATTCACCGCCCAGAATTAGGATATAACGTCAAGTTAGGCGGTCATACTGAATCCTACACCGATGAACATGGAAATTACAGAGTACGCTGGATTCCCGACCAAATAATTAAAGGTATCGCCTACGACACACCCATCCTTGGCTACCAAGTCAACACTGCCAACATCCTGCGCCTGTGGAAAGCAGAAGCACCTGAGTCGTTTGATTTTCAAGCATTCAACATTGGTGATTACTATGGTGCAGTCAACAAAAAGGTAGTCTCAGAAAATATTTCTAAGGTTCTCTATCCCAACGACGAACAAGTTCAAGGTAAGCAGCTACGCTTAGAACAGCAATATTTCTTTGTTTCCTGCTCTCTCCAAAATATGATCCGCATTCACCAGGATCATGGTAACAGCTTGGAAACCTTCCACGAAAACTTTGCAGCACAACTCAATGACACTCACCCCGCCATTGGTGTAGCAGAACTGATGCGGTTGTTGGTAGATGAACATCATATCGATTGGGATAAAGCTTGGGATATCACCCAAAAAACCTTTGGCTATACCAACCACACCTTACTACCAGAAGCTTTAGAAAAGTGGTCTATTAAGCTGTTTGGTACTATACTGCCTCGTCATTTAGAAATTATCTACGAAATCAATCGTCGCTTCCTCGACCAAGTACGGCTGAAATATCCTCACGATGTCGCAAAAATTGCCCGACTGTCGCTGATTGATGAAACTGGTGATAGATATGTCCGCATGGCAAATTTAGCATGTGCCGGCAGCCATGCGATCAACGGTGTCGCGGCATTGCACACTGAACTGTTGAAGCAGACTGTCTTGAGAGATTTTTATGAATTTTCGCCAGAGAAATTTAGCAACAAAACCAATGGAGTCACGCCACGCCGTTGGATAGTTTTGAGCAATCCTGGCTTGACTAGTTTAATTTCGAGCAAAATAGGCGACAACTGGATTAATCACCTAGAAGACCTCAGACAGTTAGAACGCTTTGTTGAAGATGCTGATTTCCGTCAACAATGGCGGCAGATTAAGCTAGAAACTAAGCGTAATTTGGCAAAATATATTCAAAAGAAAACTGGTGTTGTTGTTAACCCAGAATCACTCTTCGACATTCAGGTCAAGCGCATTCACGAGTACAAGCGTCAGCACTTGAATGTGCTGCACATCATTACACTTTATAACCGCATCAAGCATAATCCTGATTGCGAGATCGTGCCCCGCACATTTATTTTCGGTGGTAAAGCTGCACCAGGCTACTACATGGCCAAGCTGATCATCAAATTTATCAATTCTGTAGCTGAGGTTGTCAACGCCGATCCCGATGTGCGCGATCGCCTCAAAGTAGTTTTCTTGCCAGATTATAATGTCACTTTGGGTCAACGAGTATACCCCGCCGCTGATTTATCAGAGCAAATTTCTACTGCTGGTTTAGAAGCTTCTGGCACTGGCAATATGAAATTTTCCATGAATGGGGCATTGACTATTGGTACTCTCGATGGTGCCAATGTCGAAATTCGTGAAGAAGTAGGAGAAGAAAATTTCTTCTTGTTCGGACTGCGAACTGAAGAAGTCTACGCCCTCAAAGCCAGAGGCTACAATCCTTGGGACTACTACAACTCCAATCCACAACTTAAAGAAGTGATTGACTTGATTGCTTCAGGAATTTTCTCTCATGGCGATACAGGCTTGTTCCGCCCACTGCTCGACTCTCTACTCTACCACGATCCCTTTATATTGCTAGCTGACTACCAATCTTACATTGATTGTCAGGAACGGGTAAGTCAAGCATATCGCGACCAAGACAATTGGACTCGCATGTCCATTGTGAATGTAGCGCGGATGGGCAAGTTTTCCTCAGACCGTTCAATTCGCGAGTACTGCCAGGACATTTGGAATGTAGAACCAGTAGCGATCGAACTAGAAGAATACGTTCAATCTAAAGCTGGCTTGAAGGTATAAATATTACGTAGGAGCTAAATATATTGGAGTTAAGTACCGCATGCTTGAACCAGCAGAAACGGTTAAAATCTTCCAAAAACAGCCAACAATCCATACTTTTTCCAGTGGTCAAACCATCTTTGCAGAAGGTGAGCCTGGGGATTGCATGTATGGCATCTTGAACGGAGAAGTGGAGATATTCGTCGATGGTAAAGTAGTTGAAACCATTCAAAAAGGAGATGTGTTTGGTGTAGGAGCATTAATTGTTCCAGAACACACAAGAGCATCTACAGCGGTTGCCAAAACTGACTGCCAACTAGCCTTCCTAGACCAAAACGGCTTCCTCTTCGCCGTGCAAGAAACTCCAATGTTTGCCCTACTAGTGATGCGGAGCTACTCAGAGCGCCTGCGTGCATTAAAACGTTCTATTTGATACATTCGCGTTAAATGATTCAAGCTGGGATGAACGTGGCTCGCTTGAATTTTTCTCATGGTAGCTACGACGACCATGCGAAAACAATAGCATTGCTGCGATCGCTAGAGAAAGAATTGGATACCCCGGTTACTCTACTGCAAGACCTGCAAGGGCCAAAGATTCGAGTTGGTCAGTTGCCAAATAATACCATTAGTTTAACCGAAGGAGAATTTATTACTCTCGTACCGATAGCCAACTTCTCGAACCAAGCCAATACGATTTCTATTGTCGGCTTTTACCAATATTTATTTTGAATCCAATAAAGAAGTGCTTCTATTTGCGTACATTATTTATTTGCTCAATCAGTGCTAAAACATCACTGCGGCTGAGTTTTTCTTTACCATTAGCAATAGCATTGAGAGTACCAAAAGCCAAGCTGAGGGGAATTTGGCAAAAATCTAAAGCAGGGCCAGCAGCAAGATTTTTCGTGTATGCTTCTGCCAGGACTAAATTGCGGCGCGCATATACTTGCATGTTTTCTGCACTCCAACCATCCGGGAAAAAGCTGACTTCACGGGCCAAATCTTCTTTATGGTTGCGGAGGATATTAACTGCCTGTAAACCCCGACCAAATCCAACCGCATGAGTACGATTAGTCTGCGTGCCATCGTACCAAGCCCACAAATCGGAGAGTAACAAGCCAACCGCACCAGCTACCCCAAAAGTGTAACGATCCAAATCATACTCTGTATGAATTTCCCAGTTTCTTTCTGCCCAGTATGCCATTCTGTCTGCCATTGCCGCAGTAGCATCCCAAATCCTGGGGGCAACAGTTTCAGGTGCGAGTAGCGCCCATTCTCTGATCCGAACGCTGACTTCTGGTAAAAATTTTTCGTGTGCACCAAATCCCACTGAGAAAGAATCAATCGCAAAACCATCAACTGCTGCTTGCAATGTTAAGCTAATCGTTCGCAACAGCTTAGCTTTAGTTTGGTTATCCAATTCTGGATGGTCTTCAATTTCATCAATGGCTCGCATACATAGATATGCTGATGCCACTGCCTCTTGCAATACTCGCGGTAAACGACTAATGGGAATATAAAAAGTCCGACTAGTCTCCTTTAAAATCTCTAACCCATCTCCCAGTAAATCCATTCCTACACACCTCTATCACTCTTGTAACATACTGGAGTTTGTAAATCTTTGATGATTTTTTATATATATTTCATTCAAACTTAATATTTTATTTGCTAGTGTTTATCTCGGAAATTTTGTTTTTATTGTTTGGTATATCTTATCTGTAATTGAACCGAATATTTCTGGAAAAGCATTTAAATTTTTTCGCATAGGTTCTGCCTATATATGTTTATTAACAGTCTGACATATATGTACATAATAAATCATGAATTTTTTTTACAGTCAAAATTAAAAATAGATCCTTTGCATAAAATCAGACCTTTTGCAATAATGTCTTTTGCATTTTCGTAAATAGAAAACAATCCCAATCAATTTCTAAAAATTGAGATGAAATATCAATTTATTAAACTGTTAACTAATTCCCAAAATCATTTACTAAAAATTTTTGACAACATTCACTTATTTGAATAACTGCGTTCTCAGAACGCATAAAAACTCTTTTTTCTTCGTGTCTTAGTGTCTTAGTGGTTCAAGATTTTTTACCACCAAGGCACAAAGACACCAAGCATTTTCATAGGAGCTAGTTTTGAACTACTAACCACAGCGATCGCCTAAGAAAATATTGCTCGATACTGACCTAAAGCAATTAGAGGAAAGCATTGTTGATAAAGGTGATACTTCAGATAAAAATGACCGGGAAAACCAGTACCTGTAAAATCAGCTTCATCCCAAGTACCATCTGTCTGTTGAGTTGCAAGTAAGTAGTTAATTCCTTGCTCGATCGCCGAGATTGCAAATTTGTCTGTTGCTTTACCTGCTGCCATCAACCCTATCAAAGCCCAAGCGGTTTGAGATGCAGTGCTGCGTCCTTGTCCCTTCAAACTAGGATCGTCATAGCTGCGGCAAGTTTCGCCCCAACCACCATCTGAGTTTTGACAACCGACTAACCAAGCAACACCCCTTTCTATACTGTTTCGCTGAGTTTGCGGAGCAACTAAAGATAGGGCCGCCAATACGCCACTTGTTCCATAGATGTAATTGACTCCCCAACGACCGAACCAGCAACCTTCAGGTTCTTGTTCGCGTAAGAGATAGTTAATTGCTCGTTCAAAGTTATGAGCATCAATGGATAGATGACAACTACCCAGCATTTCTATAACTCTGGCGGTGACATCAGCCGTGTTGGGATCGATCATCGCTTTGAGATCGCCGTAGGGAATCAGATTCAGCCAATCTTGATTATTGTCTAAATCAAAAGCAGCCCAACCACCTGCTTGACACTGCATCGAAGCAACCCAGTCCACAGCACGAGCTATAGCTCTCTGTTTGAGCTTTTCATTAGGAAGTTTAACTACATCCAGCGCCATCACAACGACAGCAGTGTCATCGACATCGGGATAAAAGCGATTTTCAAATTCAAATGCCCACGCACCGGGTTTTCCTTGCCGATTTTTGACAGCCCAATCGCCGTAGTCGAGAATTTGTTTGTTCAACAACCACTCGCCCGCCCGCACTAGAGAAGGATGATCTGGTGACAAACCAGAATCAACAAGCGCTCTGATTGCCCAAGCTGTATCCCAAACAGGGGAAACACACGGTTGGACTCGGTAAGTATCTGCTGTTTCGATCGCAAAATTATCGACGGCTTGCAATCCTCGTTCTACAATCGGATCGGCTGGATCATAATCCAAGCATCGCAATGCTAGTAGTGAATTCAGCATGGCTGGAATAATGCCGCCCCAGTCGCCTGTTGCTTCTTGCCGTTCTAAAATCCACTTGTGTGCAGCTTTGATACCTTCTTCGCGAAAAGGCACTAAATTCAGGTTTTCCGCAAGTTTAAAACCTGAGTCGAGGGCGAGAAATAAATCTGTCCAGTCACCTTGGCGGGGTAATTCATATTTGACTCGATCTGCACCTTCGGCATAAAGTTCGTTCAAGTTGATCGCTGGGTCTACCTTAAAGACTGGTTTGCGATCGCACACAATCAGCAATGGCACGGTGCTTGACCTAGCCCAACTTGACAATTCATAGATATTAAACACAAAATTCTCTGGCAACAACATTACCCAAGGCGGTAACGAAGGAATGCCTTGCCAGCTATAGCACCCAATCAGCGCCATGTGTAACTTAGTAAAAATGCGAGTCCGACTAATGCCGCCCCGCTCTAAAATAAATGCTCTTGCTCGGATCATTGCTGGGTCGCTTGGAGGTACACCCAACAGCCTCAGCGCCATGTATGCTTCTACTGAAGTACTGAGTTCTCCGCCATCTCCGTAAAAAAGTTCCCAGCCACCGTGTTCTCGTTGCTGAGAACGCAGATATGCTTCAACTTTATGCAAAGGTCTAGATCGATCTGTTCCCCAAATTTTATGCAGGAGAACAACCTCCGCAGTGATGGTAACGTTGGATTCTAACTCAGCCCACCAATAGCCTTTGGGATCTTGGATCGAAAGTAGATAGTTCTGACTAGCAGCGATCGCATCTGGGAGTTTGGATACGGTAACTCTATCTTGAGTTTGCATGAAACACTTCTCACACTACACACAAATAGTTTAGATGTTGCTGAATCAAAATTATCTATAGCAGTCCTAAATCAATAGACATAAATTAGGCATTGCACAATCAAGGGATGATTCTTGTGGGGTGGGCATCCTGCCCGCCCTAGACAAATGGCAGGCTTTCCGGCCTGCCTCCACGGGGCGCACGGAAACTTTTAACGCTTGTGGAGAGATGACCCTCTACCCAGATTTGGAAACAACTTTGGGCAAGGTTGCTCAGTGAAACAAGAATCCCCGTACGTAGCGTTAAGCGAAGTGCGGGGAGCGTCAAAAACTCTTCCTTTCCAAGCACCGCCTCGCCCTTGCCAATAACGCAGTGCTGAGTCTATAGTCATCAAAGTATAGAGAAAAGCAACTGCTGGCAAACAAAAGGCTAACCAAACAGGACATTTATAAAACCTAATCATTGGTAAATAAGCCAACGCCATCAGCAGCCATGCCGATAAACCAGTGACTGCAACTAGCCAATTCCCCATCAATCCACCTAGAATCAAACCCAAAAGTGGAACCATATAAATTAAGGTCATCCCGATTACAGTTCCTATTAACAACAACGGCGAATAGTTAAGTTGAGTAAAGGCAGTGCGGGCAACCATATCCCAAATCGTAGTTAAGGAGGGATACGGACGCAGGCTGTGAGTTGCAGAACTAAGTCCTAGCCAGATACGCCCGTTGCCGCTAGACTTAACGGCATGGGCGAGGGTGCAGTCATCTATTAACGCTTGCCGAATTGCTTGCATACTACCGATGCGCTTTAGTGCTGCTGTGCGGATGAGGATGCAACCTCCAGCCGCAGCGGCTGTTGATTTGTTTGGGTCATTCACCCAGCGAAAAGGGTAAAGTTTTTGAAAGAAAAAGACGAAAGCTGGAATTAAAAATTTCTCCCAAAAGCTTTCACATCTGAGTTGTACCATCACAGAAACAAGGTCTAAATTTTCTTGTTCTGCCTTGGCAACTAATTGATGGAGATTTGCCACGTCATGTTCAATATCTGCATCCGTTAGTAAAAAATAATCCGGTTCCAGTATTTCTATAGCTTTGTTAACACCTTGTTCCATTGCCCAGAGTTTGCCACTCCAACCAGGAGGCAATGGTTCGGCTGTGATGATGTGTAATAGTTTGTCTTTGTTCAAGCTTTGAGCTGTTTGTTTGGCAACTTCAGCAGTTTTATCTGTGCTGTGGTCGTCTACCAAAAAGATATTAAACAAGCCTGGGTAGTCTTGGCAAAGGAGCGATCGCAAAGTTTTTGGTAACAGATCTGCTTCGTTACGTGCCGGAATCACCGCACAAACTGATGGCAATTTTTGATCTATTGTTTTTGTAACTTCTAATTGTTGGTCTGTGCGCCAAAACTGCCCGCGCAAAGTCAGCAATCCGATCCAAATTACTAAAGATAAAAGCACCAGACCAAGTTCAATTGCTGCCATAAATTTAATTATGAATTATGTTTAAATCTCAAAATTAATAACTATTTTTTTATACCCTTATACTACTCTGTCAAGCTAGTTTTGAGGGTTTGTAGTAAGCACCAAGCGTGCTTAAAAATTCAGGACTAAAGTCCTGACTACGAACTTTGCGATCCATCAATTCAAATTTGACAAACTAATACCCTTAGAGGATGTCTGAGAAGTAAGAAAGCCCACATAACGGTATCCTGTCAGTAGAAAAAATACTTAAGTATGACAGCGTTATGAGAGCTATGAATCCATCGTACCCAAGTAATCTGACTT
>NZ_JACAEU010000016.1:0-43216 GCF_013388695.1 Fischerella sp. | reverse complement strand
TGAATTATGTGTGCATACATTTTTGTAGTTCGATGCCAAATCATTGTAGAGACGTAGCAATGCTACGTCTCTACATACCCGTGAATTGTAAATTCATATCTTGATTCAGCAACGCCCTTAAGAATTATTCACCAATGCCATCAAGGTTTTTGCCTGCTGAGATATTGCCTGCCAATTACTAGTTTCTACAAACTGTTTGGGAAATAATTGACCACTCAAACCCACTGCGATCGCTCCTGCTTCCAAGAATTCCCGAGCATTTTCCAGGGTAACGCCGCCAGTGGGAATTAAGGGAATATGACCTAGTGGCCCTTGTAAACTTTTTATATAATTTGCTCCTCCCACCGCTTGCACGGGAAACACTTTCACGCAAGTTGCACCGCGATGCCAAGCGGTAACAATTTCTGTAGGAGAAAGCGCTCCTGGGATGATAGGTATATTTTCAGCAACCGCTGTTTGAATCATGTCTGAGTCAACGTGGGGTGTAAACAGAAATTGTGCCCCAGCGGCAATTGCTTGATGTAGATGTTGCAAATTTAACAGTGTGCCAGTGCCGATCGCACAACTGGGTAGTTCCGAACGGAGTTTAGCGATCAATTCTGGAGCATTAGCGCTGTTCCAGGTAATTTCAATGATCTGGATTCCCCCAGATGCCACAGCCAAAGCCATTTGGCGTCCCAGTTCTAGCTCAGGTGCGCGGATAACTGCGATCGCTCGGTGTTTTTTCACCAGTGTTAACCAAGAATGATTGGACATAATTCATAATCTATAACTAATAGTTAACCAAATTTTCTTTAATGTTTAAAATAACTAATCATTCTCTTTAAAAATTGACATTTTACAAATATAGTGCATCTGGATAAACATTAAGAAGTAAGAAGAACCACGTCAAAAGATTGTTGGAGACAGCAGCGTATGGTTGCACTCACTTCGTTGCTTGAAAATACCAAATCGCAAGGTCGCTTGACCATGCAAACAGTCGAGATTGGGACTGAAACAATAGCCATTTGCTCTCTTGATTGGGATCGCGATCGCTTTGATATCGAGTTTGGATTGCAAAACGGCACAACCTATAATTCGTTTCTGATTCAAGGTGAAAAGACTGCCCTCGTTGACACCTCTCACCGTAAGTTTCAGCAGTTGTATTTAGATGTGTTAAACGGGTTAATTGACCTCTCCACACTAGACTATTTAATTATTAGTCACACCGAACCCGATCATAGTGGATTGGTTAAAGAGGTGTTGCAGTTAGCTCCCCAAGTGACGGTAGTAGGGGCAAAAGTTGCTATCCAATTTCTAGAAAATATGGTGCATCAGCCATTTCAATCTCTAATAGTTAAAAATGGCGATCGCTTGGATTTAGGCAACGGGCATCAGTTGGAATTTGTTTCCGCCCCCAATCTTCACTGGCCCGATACTATTTTTACTTATGATGCCAAAACCCGCATCCTCTTCACTTGCGATGCGTTCGGGATGCACTATTGTGACGATCACACCTTTGATGAAGACCTAGATCTAATTGAAGCTGATTTTAAATATTACTACGACTGCCTGATGGCTCCCAATGCCCGTTCCGTGCTGTCTGCGATTAAGCGGATGGAAAAACTAGATGTTGGCACAATCGCTACAGGACACGGCCCTTTATTGCAACATCACCTGTCAGACTGGGTGAATCGCTACCAGCAATGGAGTCAGGAACAAGCAAAGGCAGATACTCTTGTTGCCCTCTTCTACTCTGAAGATTACGGATACAGCGACCAATTGGCAAGGGCGATCGCTCATGGCATCACGAGAAATGGGGTAGCGGTAGAATTAGTAGATTTAAGTACTGCTGAACCCCATGAAGTGCGGGAATTGGTAAACCAAGCGGCGGGTTTGGTAATTGGCATGCCATCCCAATCTCATCAAAACGCCCATGCAGCTTTAAGTACTATTCTCGCAGCCGCACACAATAAGCAAGCACCCCAAGCCAAGATTGTCTGTTCTAAACCCGCTGCTAATGTTGTGAAAACGACTTTCCCTGACTGGGAGTCGAACAGGCGATCAATTTGTTCTCAACATTCTCAAGGAAGGACGCAACCTGAGGCGACACTTTTCCTATCGCAGCATCCCAGGAGAGAATCCTTTTGCTCAATTAACAACCCAAACCGCTAACAATGGTTGCCTAATTCTTAGCGATGCCCTCGCCTATCTAGAATGTACTGTTCAAAAACGGATGGAATGTGGCGATCGCTGGTTAATCTATGCAACTGTAGATGAGGGGGAAGTTTTAGAACCAACAGGCATTACCGCAATCCAGCACCGCAAATCAGGTAGCCATTACTAACCAATGAAGGGAACTGGGTACTAGGGCATAAAAATTATGAATTATGAATTATGAATTATGAAATTTTTAGCATTCAGTATTCATCATTCATAATGTTCACCTAATTCTCAATTCCCAGTCCCCAATCCCCAGTCACCAATACCCATTTTCTATTCCTCATTCCCTATTGCCAACATTCACGAGTAATACCTATTTTGTCCAGCGACTTCATAGAATTAAGTCGCTAGTAGGATGGAAAGAAATAAATGAATTTTTATGCTGATAACATAGATGTTTTTAAAAATTTGGTAATAGCTATTATGCCTCTCTACAAACTTGCAGATTTTGATCCTAACTACCGAGATACTTTTGGTGGCGATGATATCAAAGGTTTGCCTCTCTATACTCAAGGACAAAATAGAGTTGGTACTGTGATAGATGCACTAGTAGATCCTGATGGACGTTTTCGCTATTTAGTCATTGATACTGAATTTGATGCTAATAGGAAAAAAATATTACTTCCAATTGGTCTTACTCGCATAGATTATAATGTTCAGCGCGTTTATGTTGATGGACTAAGTAGAGAACAATTGCAAAATTTGCCTGAATATAGAGATGACATAACTGTGGATTACGATTATGAAGAACAAGTACGCAGAGCGTATCGTACTCCAGGCAGCAATGTTACCTACGATCGCAATACATATAGTTACCAACAAGATGCAAATCTGTACAATTTGAACGAGCAAAACCATCAAAATTTGAAGTTATATGAAGAAAGGTTAATTGCTAACAAAAACCGCATCAAAACAGGAGAAGTAGCAGTTGGTAAGCACATTGAAACCGAAACAGCAAGGGTTTCAGTACCAATTGAAAAAGAGCGAGTTGTGATTGAGCGCGTTCCTGTTACAGAGGAAGGAATGGTAGTTGATTCTAATGAAGTTCAATTCCAAGAAGGGGAAGTAGCACGCATAGAAATCTACGAAGAAACGCCTGAAATTCATAAAGAAGCTTTTGTACGCGAGGAAGTGCATGTCAAGAAAGTTGTGGAACAAGATGTTGTTGAAGCTCAAGACACGATTCGTCGTGAAGAGTTAGACATTAAAACTGAAGGTGATTTACCTTTAAGTCAAAATGACATAAATGAAATTGATCGCACTTAATTTGCATCAATTTGTCCCAAATATTTCTACTGAATAAAAAATATCAGGCAGAGAGGATGCTCATCTCTGCCTGTATTTATTTTACTTGGATATAATAATTGGGAATTAATACTTCTAGACAATTAAGCAATACTCAATTAACTAAGTTGAGCCTGAAAGCAAATAGAAAAAATACACCTATTGATTCCATTCAAACTCGGCTAAATCATTCGTGAGAAAGAGAGAACGAATTAAAACTTTTACTAGTCTAGGATTGAAAACAAAAAAATAATTGTAGAGGAATTAGCATGGCTCTTTACAAATTGACAGATTTCGACCCTAACTATCGCGATAGCCTTGGTGGAAATGACATCAAAGGAATGAGTGTCTACGCAGAAGGCACTGATGAAAAGATTGGTACAGTATCCGACGTTTTAGTAGACGAAGAAGGTCGTTTTCGCTATTTCGTAGTAGATCTGGGCTTTTGGATTTTTGGTAAGAAAGTCTTGTTACCAGTTGGTCGTTCCCGCATAGATCAGCAGAGCGATCGCATCTATGTCGTAGGTATGACTAAACAGCAAGCAGAAAACTTACCTGAATACGACGAGCGCCAAACTGTTGATTACGACTATGAAGAACGGGTACGCGGTGTATACCGTACTCCTCCAGTAGAAGCATCAGCACCCCTAGAAGCATCAGCTCCTCTGGAAAGTGCTACAGGTGTAACTTCTACAGGATATACTCCCGCTACTCCTGCGGCTACTCCCACCTATGACCGCAACACCTATACCTACGATCGCGAACCGTCTTTGTTCGGGATGAATGAGCAGAATCATCAAACTCTCAGACTGTACGAAGAACGCTTGATCGCCAGCAAGCAGCGTCGGAAAGTCGGCGAAGTAGCAGTTGGCAAACATGTTGAAACAGAAACTGCACGGGTTGAAGTTCCGGTTGAAAAAGAGCGAGTAGTTGTTGAGCGAGTAACCCCACAAGACGCAGGTAGACCAGTTGCTCCAGGCGAAGCAACCTTCCGTGAAGGCGAAGTTGCTCGTATGGATATCTATGAAGAAACTCCTGACATTCACAAAGAAACTGTGGTGCGTGAAGAAGTCAGAGTTAGAAAAGAAGTAGACAGAGATACTGTTGAGGCTCAAGACACAATTCGTCGCGAAGAATTGGATGTAGACGCTCCTAATCGTCCAATTGATAGACGGGATGTGTAGGCCAATCCCTTGATTTAGCCTATGGTCAATAGATCGCGGCAAAACTTCCTCAACTTCTGCCGCAACTAAGTTGGGTGCAAATCGCCACTACAGGACCGGGGAATAGTGATTGGAGACTAGGTGAATTTTAGAAATTGTTTTCCCAGTACCTAATACTCGGTACCCAGTCTCCTTAAAAGGGTTACAGGTAAAGCTTCTTTATCAGCTTTGCCTGTACTAAATCATATAGACATCAAAAACAGCAAAGCAACCGCCTATGAAAATATTTATTTATTCTTGCTTTTGTTCAAATTTGAAATAATAATATTTTTATATATGAAAACTCATTTCAATGCACAATATCAAAGAAATCATAACAGTTTGCTGGAGAATTTGAGGAGAAAAATAAGAAACTTTGCTGTATTTGATCAGCAAGGTCAATTAATAGGAAGGGTGAAAGATTTGCTTATAGATGCTCATCACCAACTTAACATGATGGTTTCTCAGATTGGAGAACAGCAAAATCAGCAAGTCGAAGATAGCCATCGCTACTTTTTATTGCCAAGCAAATTAATTGGCAAAATCAACATAGCAACAAAATCGGTTTTACTAAATATAGACAAACTACTTACAGAGTATATGCCTGAATATCCACAATCAGAAATAACAGTCGGTAGCAAAAACCTAGAAATGCCTAACGAACAAGTAAATCTCAATAATCAAAACACTGCTGTAGAACAGTCTACTTCAGGAGCACATCCTCAAGAAGAAATCATTCGTTTACTAGGAGAAAGATTAAAAGTTGACCGGAACAAACGGAAAGTTGGTGATGTAATTATTCGCAAACAAATCGAAACCCGGATGGTACAAATTCCAGTCCGACGTGAAAAACTGATTGTTGAACAGGTTAGTCCAGAACGCAAACAGCTTGCAGAAATTAATTTAGGTCAAGAAGAACTGCCTGAGGAACTTAGTAGTGTCGAATTAACTACACCAGAAAGACTGGAACACGAGATTTATGATGGTGCACTAACTGTCAGCGGTGAGTTCAATTCGCCTAAAATTGCTAGTTTACTTTTAAATGCGATCGCCCTAGAGAAAAATCACGGATGTCAGAAGGTGCAAGTCACTATTACGGTTGAAGATGAGGAACAAAAGAAAAAATACCAAGAATGGTTTGAACGTACATCAATTAGTCCAAAACACAATTAAAGGGGAATAGGGACTGGTGACTGGGTACTGGTATTGAAGAAGAATCTAACGAGAGCATCCCAATTTTTGAAAATATGTTTGTCATTCTGAGCGTAACAAAGTGGAGCGTAGACGCGTAGCGGCTTCTCGCAGAGTAGAATCTCAAGCCTAGTTCACGACTTGAGATGCTTCATTTCGCTATTGCTCCATTCAGCATGACAGTCAATTTAAACATTTGGGATGCTCCCGAATCTAACTCAGTAATCTGTCCTTGCTGCTTTCTGCCTTCTGCCTTTCTTCAAAAAATCCCTTTCACCTTTCACCTTTCCCCTTTCCCCTCTACTCACAACAAAGGCAACAAGATTTCAAACTCAGTACCTAGACCTACCTTTGAAATCAAATTAAATTTGCCTCCATGTCTTGCCGTAATAATTCGATAACTTACTGCTAGGCTAGTTTCTTTATTAGCCCTTTTTTCTACAGAAAAAGATTCAATAATTTTTTGTTGTAATTCCTGAGGCATTCCTGGGCCATTATCAGTAATACGAATTGAAACCCAACGAGAATCCGGAGCGTGTGGAGTAGTAGCTGCTTGAGAAACTACTGATGTAGTAATTTCTATTTGTGGTTTTTCAAGTTTATTTATAGAATCTGAATTAAACTGTTGTCGCACTGCTTCATCGAGCAAAAAATCGATAGATTGACTAAAAATATTCATAAATACTTGATGTAATTGTCCAATAAAACAATAGACTGGAGGGAGATTACCGTAGTTTTTAATAATCTCAATTTCTCCTTTGATTCGGCTATTTATTAGTAATAAAATATTATTTATACAGGCGTGTAAATCTGCGGGTTTTGGATAAACTTCATCAATATGACAAAAATTTTGCAAACTAATTACCATTTTTTTTAAACGTTCTGTGCCAGTACGGATACTAGCAAGAGTTCTTGATAAGTCTTGTTCTAAAAAATCAAACTCTATCTCTTCTTTAAGAGAAACGATTTCTTCAGATAGGACTGGCAATTTTTTTTCGTAAGCTGCGATTAGCTTAAGCAAGTCTTGGCTGTAATTAGAAACATAAGTTAAGTTACCCCAGATAAAACTTACTGGGTCTAAAATTTCATGGGCAATTCCGTCTACCAAACGCCCTAAACTCGCCATTTTATCATTCTGAATCATTTGGGCTTGGCTGCGTTCATAACGCACTTGAGTTTCTATACCGCGAATTTGCCAAGAAGCAATATTTAATTGCTGCACATCTAACAATTGGTAGGTATTGTATGCAGTTTGCACAACTAGCGGTTCTGCCACCAATTCAGGCGATCGCCTCAATGTCAGTTGCATAGCTGTCAAAATTGGTGTTGTCTCAGGAAGCACCAAAATCGACGTACGAGCATAACTGTAGAGAATACTTAAAGCCTGGTTAAAAAATAACTCTTGTCCGTAAGGGCGAATTAAAAATTCCAGCAGTCGTCGCCGCGAAATCATACCAGCATATTTTCCTTGTTCTACCAAGATTGCTCCTGGCAGTAGCGGATATTTTTCAAAAACTTTCGCCACTTCCACGCCTGTACAGCTTGTTTCTACCTGGAAGTTGTAAAGCTGTAACTCCTGAAGAGTGGACTCTAAATAGAGATCGCGATCGCTACCAGCAGACAATAATGGTGGTGATATTTCCGAACGAAATTCCTGTACCACTGGACACCCTAGCTTTTACAAAACACGCAAATCGATCAGCTAACATTCTAGCCTCTGTAACCTCTTCTCGGGGAGATTGGATAAAAAGGACACAGGATATACGGTAAAAAGGTTAACTCTTAACCTGAGATTTATTTTATAGTACTAATGTACTAACACAAATTTACCTTCAATCAATGTCAACAGGCGATCGCTCTGCCTTCATCTTTGTTGCTCCACTGTTGGACTTTACGATCGCGATTTTTGAGACAGTACGCACTCAAGCGATCGCCCCTGCAAGCCTGCTAGCTCAAAGTTAGTAACTCACTAGCCCTCATATAGATGGCGTAGTGGTCTATCGCATTAGTTTTGATAAGTTGCGAAAGTTCGTAGTTAGGGCTTTAGCCCTTGAAATTGAGCGATTTATCGCTCACTACAAACCTCTGATAATTAGTGCGATGAATCAGTAGTCAGGCAATTCGATGAGTACAGGAATTACGAAGGGTTAAAGGGATTATTTCCCCTTTCCCCCTTAACCCTATTATTGAGTACGGCAGAATTTCCGTTCGTTATCATGTTCCGGGTCTTGCCAAGAATAAGCAAAATGGCTCACTCCCCTTAGTTGGGATGCAAATGGACGCATTGCTTGCATTTGTGCTTCTAGTGGTGGACGACCATTTATACTCTTACCCCACTGGCCAGCTATGGCAGGAATAACTTGAGTCCCTGGTTTTGCTTGGGACAACACTTGCTGTACTTGCGTCGCAATACAACTGACATTACCGCAACTAGCATAGGACATGGGATGCCACTCTAGCGAACTTGGGAACCTATCCCAAGGCTGCAAGCGGGAATCGTAACCTTGTCCAACAGTTTGATTGCCATCTGGGAAAAACACTACCCCTGCGGGAATACCAAGCTGCTGGGCTGGATAAGCAGCCAAATTGACAAAATCTAGAATACCTTGCATGGCGTGAGCTACAGAGAGTTGCCATAACTCCGATTGCAGTTGTGGTTGTCTTTGTTGTGGAGGAATAATTGCCTTTTGTTGTGTCGGCGGCTTTTGCCCTGTAGATGCTGCTTGTGCTTGCCCCGGTGCTGGCGTTTGCGCTACTGGTGGCATGCGACCCTGCCACATGGGTTCTCCTTCTTGGGGATAAAGTTTATCAACTTCACCGATATCTCCCGCTGTTACGTATCCCTTGCTTAAAAAGCGGCGAATTAATTCTAGCCCTTTGTTATTCTGTGCTCTTTGAAATAATGCTTGTTGGGTGCCTTCACTATAAAGCCACAAATCTGTAACTTTGGTGGCGATCGAATCACTTCCCGCTTGTCGTGGATAGCGCACGTAGTCAAATAGCACTCCATCCGGACGACGGCGCATTATCTCCTGTACCATCTGATAGTAGTCGCTTTTTGCTTGCAAGTTGTAGGGGTCGATAAATACTTGCGAGCCATCTTCTACAACATATAAGCTTGTTTGACCCTTGCCATTGCGGGCGATCGCTCCTTCTCTGTCCTGACGCTGAGCGTAAGTATAACCAAAATTGGTCGTAAACATCCAGGCGTAAACCTTTAAACCTCGTTCTTGCCCTTTTTGAATTGCTTTTAAGAGCAAATCGTTGTTCTCCGCCCCTGGTGTACGAATTACAGAAGGCCAAGCCGTAGGGTTATTCGCTGCTGGCAACAGTACTTGTCCGTCGTAAAAAGCTTCTAAATAAACTTGGTTATAACCTCGGTTGACAATCCGATCCATAATTCTCTCGATTTCTCCTGCCTGAGTATCGCAGGGATACAAACGCAACCAGATTGCTTGGACTTGAGGCCAATTGCGACTTCTGCATTCTTGCAAAGTTTGTGCGTTTTGTCGCAACATTTGCTGATAACGGTTTTGTGCCTCCTGTTCGCCTTTTAGGGCTGACAAACGTAATTTATCTTTTTCTTGTGCCTCTGCTGCTGATATCTGGCAAGACTGGTTAACTTCTTGCGCCTGTGCGGGTTGACTCCCAATGTATGGCATCAGGAAAGCACTGTTGAAAACAGCCGCGAAAAGGCATCGCCAACAGAATATTAGTTTTGCAACATTCAAGGGACAGTTGGACATACGTAGAATTAGAATGACAAAGGATCATCAATTCCAACCCCAATTCAGATGATTTTGGGAGATGTATAGATTGCTGCTTTAGTAATAGGGGCTTTGAAGCCTATTTTTCTTACAGACTCCCAAAACCCCATTTCTGTTGCCGCATTTTGTTATTCAGTTTGGTGACAGTAGCTTATCACACAACGTCCCGATGTGCTGCTTGTTTGCTTGATCGCCAATCAAGACACAGTGATATCCCACAGATAGCTGTGGTATCAAGCTTAACAATATTTAATAGTCATTAGTCAATAGTCATTAGTCACTACTTTTGACTATTGACCATTGACTCTTGACTTTGGACTTTTGACTCTGCGTAGCAGAGGTTAAGCGCCACGCTTAAGCGCCGCCTCAACCTGATCGAACTCCAACTCTAAACGTTCCTTAAGCTTTTTTGGAACAGGACGATTGGGGTAAGAACTGTAATGTCCGGCTAGGGAGTTTAAAGCGGTTCGCATGGTAGTAAAGGAAGCTAAACCAGCAACAGAACTATCCCGTTGGTAACGAGCTGCAAAAGTATTAATTTGTTGACGCGCTTGTGCTTGCGCTGCTGTTTTGTTTGGCGAATTGTCTGGTAACTCTAGAGCTTGCCTCAAAGTATTTACTACACTCAAGGTATCTTGGCGATAATCACCAGACAAACCATCCGGACTGCCGGAACAACCCATTAAGCCGATAGTAACAACTAAAAGCAAGGCTAGCAGACGTGACCAATAGCGCTTCATATGCATTTATGTGAAACAATACCTAAATCAACGTCCATCCTATCCTGGATTGGTATCTTGGGGATCATTTTAAGGGGGGTAGTAGTTAGTGGATAGTGGTCAACTACCAACTACTAACTACTAACTACTAACTACTAACTACTAACTACTAACTACCAACCACTAACCACTAACTTTTTGATAAAGAGTATCCCGTTGTTGGTAAGCTCTTCCCAGAGAAGCGATCGCATTTTGCAAGCTTTCTACTTCCATACAGGTGCCACCAACTGCACCTGCCATTGTGGTGATATGTTCTTCCATTAATGTGCCACCGATATCGTTACAGCCCCAATTTAGAGCTTCAGTGGCTCCCGCTAGCCCCAGTTTTACCCAACTTGGTTGATGGTTTGGTATCCAGTTTCCTAAGTAAATCCTAGCCACTGCGGTGAGTAAAAGTGCATCAGCTAACACAGGTTGATCCCGTCCGACACGGCGACGTAAGGGTTTGGGCGCTTCTTGTCCAACAAATGGTAATAAAATAAACTCAGTAATGCGGGCTGAATATTCCCGATGAATGGCGGTTTGTTGGAGCGATCGCAATTTTTCTAAATGCCAAATTTGTTGTTTTGGTGTCTCTATGTGTCCTGATAACATAGTGCTTGTGGTACACAAACCTGATTTATGGGCCGTACTCACAATTTCTAACCAAGTTGCCGCATCAATTTTTTCGGGACATAGAATCCGCCGCACTTCATCATCTAACACCTCAGCTGCTGTTCCTGGCATCGAATCCACACCAGCATCTCGCAAGGCAGTTATTACCTCCGCATAACTCAGCCCATCAACTCTAGCGATGAATTGCACTTCTTGCGGAGAAAAAGCGTGTAGATGCAGTTGGGGAAATTCCTGTTTAATAGTTTCTACTAGCTTGAGATAATAAGGCAAAGATTTGCCGTTAATTTTTGCTGCTGGATTCAATCCCCCTTGCATACAGATTTCTGTTGCACCCCGCTGCACAGCATCTTTGGCTTTCTCCAAAATTTGCGCCCAATCCAACCAGTAAGCACCAGCCTCACCTTCATCTCGCCGGAAGGCACAAAAACTACAGTGCTGTTCGCAGATATTTGTAAAGTTGATATTACGGTTAATTACGTAGGTAACAGTTTCGCCTGTTTGTCGCTGACGCAGTTTGTCAGCTGTAGCACGAATGGCAGTAATTAAACTTGCGTCTGTTTGTTGTAACAATGTTACTCCCTGTTCGGGAGACAAATCGTAACCCATGAGGGCACGCTCAAGAATAGCATCAACAGTTGCAGTCACCACAGATTTTTAAAAGCTAACCAATATTATTATTTTTGCAATCATATGGGAGAGCCAGAGGAGCTAGTTCTCGTTACCAGGTTGAATCTGGTAACGAGGATGGTGGGCTGCTGCCTCCAGGCTGTTGCATAAGCGTGTAAGATATGAATTACTCTTTTTTTCCGATTATGCTACTAAATACTTTGTATAGATTAAACCTAATAATTGCTTGATATTTCTTTCAAGTTCATAGCTACCTTGTAGTAAATATTACAATAACGTCGAAAATAAGGTAACGAAACATCAACGTACAAGAATTATAGCTGGTGGCTGACGATCGCAGTCAAACTAATCTGAGTAACTATTAGAAAATAAATACTTTGACTCCGGCAGAGCAATCTGCGATCGGAAAAATGCAGAAAAACTGTTCCCTCTAATCTTTGGTAAATGAGCATTATTGAACCAAATTCACTTTTGTCAGTACCAACTGGTCAGTTACAAATTTCTGAATTGCCGCCTAGTACTGTCGGTGTAGATAGTTCGCCAATCTTTTTTTCTCTAGTAATTCCGACTTACAACGAAGCTGGAAATATCAAAGCCATCATCAGGATATTGAGTACCTTGCTAGATGAGTCCATCCCAGGAGAGTACGAACTGATTGTTGTAGACGATGATAGTCCTGATGGTACTTGGGAAGTTGCACAGTCTTTGATGTTGGAGTACCCACAGTTGCGAGTGATGCGACGTCAGGACGAAAGAGGTCTTTCCTCAGCTGTGATTCGCGGTTGGCAGGTAGCGAGGGGAGATGTTTTAGGGGTAATTGATGGCGATTTGCAGCATCCACCACACGTACTGCTGCAACTTTTACATGCAATTCAAAAGGGAGCGGATTTGGTAGTTGCCAGCCGTCACGTCGAGGGTGGTGGAGTCAGTAGTTGGAGTTTCATTAGGCGTTTTTTGTCCCGTGGTGCTCAATTATTAGGATTGATTATTCTGCCAAATATACTAGGCCGAGTTTCAGATCCAATGAGCGGTTATTTTATAGTACGTCGGAATTGCATAGTAAATGTTACCCTCAATCCCGTAGGATACAAAGTTCTGCTTGAGGTAATCGGGCGAGGCCAGATAAAGCAAATAGCTGAAGTTGGTTATGTATTCTGCGAACGTAAAGAGGGTGAAAGCAAAGTCACAGGGAAGCAATATCTAGATTACATCCACCACTTATTGCGGTTGCGGCTTTCTACAGGATATATAGGAAGATTTAGTCAAAACTTCCCCATTGGTCGATTTATGCGCTTTGGCTTGGTGGGATTGAGTGGAGTATTTGTGGATATGGCGGTGCTTTATTTGCTCAGCGATCCGACTACATTAGGATTGCCCCTGACTCGCAGTAAAATTTTGGCTGGGGAAATTGCTATTTTCAATAATTTTTTGTGGAATGACGCTTGGACTTTTGCTGATGTCGCCATGCAACAGCGATCGTGGCGTCAGAGATTGAAGCGATTTTTGAAATTTAATCTTATTTGTCTGGCGGGGTTAGTATTGAATGTGCTGGTGTTGAATTTAGTATTTAATTTCATTATTCATAACCGCTACATCGCTAACCTCATCGCGATCGCCATTGCTACAATCTGGAACTTCTGGGTTAACCTCAAACTCAGTTGGCGTGTAACACAAGTAAAGTGAGTATATATATTATGTTGTATGGTTGAGGGCTACCAAGAGGATCTTGCTTACATTCTTGACACTCTCAGGTCTAAAGACGCTGAGTTTCCCGCATACCGCGAAGTCTTATGATGGCGATCGCCCAAGTCATTAATTGTGATGCCAATACTGGCTGTGATATGAATTGTGTTGCCTTCTAAACAGAAGGGTTTTGCCAGCGTACTCAGCAATAACTGGGATAGCTTGATCACACTCTCAAAAGAAGAAATGTCTGTTCTGGCGATCGCCAGAATTAAAGTATCAAATATTAACCGGGCTTGCGTACACAAACCCGGTGATGCTTGACCATTAGGCTGAATTGATAATCGCAATCTCTTTTTATTAGGATGTGCTGTAAACTCTGCCAAATCAAGTAATAATGCTCACTTTTCCCGTATCCAAATCATAACGACCCCCAACAATTTTCAATTTGCCAGACTGCAACTGCTCATTTAAGAGCTTTGATAGCTTCAGCCTTTCAATTTGATAGTACACATTTGCAATTACAGCGTTCTCAACCACGTCACCTGGCTGACCTTTGACCTTTGCCACAGCTGGCTTAATTGCCTTCACAAAACTACCAATCTCACCAAGCAGAGATTCTTGCTGTACAGCTGCGGTTACTGCCCCGCAGCGTTCATGACCTAGTACCATCAATACAGGAGTGCCTAAAAGAGCAACAGCATATTCAATACTGCCGATTGCTTCCCGCGTGGCAATATTACCAGCAATACGAACATCAAAGATATCTCCTATACCTTGATCGAAAACAATTTCTGCTGGCACTCGCGAATCTGCACAACTCAGGATAGTTGCAAATGGATGTTGAGCTTGAGCAACTTCTTGCAAACGCGCCTGAGATTGATCGGGATATTGGGGTTTATGCTGGACAAATCGCTGATTTCCCTCCATCAGCTTTTGCAGCGCTGCATCGGGAGTAAGAGGTTGAGGAGTTGTCAGAGACAATTCGGCAGCTTGAACCTGTTCAACCTGCCAGAGTAAATCGCTGGCAGTTGCCACTATACCAAATGCCCCAATGGCTCCCAACTTTAGAAACTCACGACGTTCTATCAAACGCTTCATTGGGTTCATCATATTTTTACAGCGAGGCGATGCATTTTACAGAGCGAATCTCCATCACATCTGAGATGTAACAGGTTCCTCCAAACTTATTGAGTAGGGGTCTAATATTTTCTACAACAGGCTTGAGTTGTTCTGGTTGGCAGAACGCGATGATGTAAACATTATCAAGCATGGTCATGTCTAAATCTTCTGTCATTTCGCCTCGCAACCCTTTGCCAGCAACATTGCGAATCACGGCATGACCATGTACACCTGACTTGTCCAAACTATCTAAAATTTTGCCCAGTTCAAACGAGTTGGCGATAATTTCTATCTTTTTAACCAGGTGCATATTAATTACCTCCACAACAGGTTAATTCCGTACAGGTATAGAGGAATTCCTACTATAATATTGAACGGAAATGTCACTGCTAGAGCAGTAGAAACATACAGGCTGGGATTCGCTTCAGGAACGGTCAACCGCATAGCTGCTGGGACAGCAATGTAAGAAGCACTGGCACACAGCACAGCAAACAAAAGTGCATCTCCCTGAGGCATACCAATAAATCTGGCAATTAGTAATCCAATGCCTGCATTAAGTATTGGAATCAGTATGGCAAATGAGATCAGAAAAATTCCGGTTTTTTGCAAGTCTTTAATTCTTCTAGCAGCAACCAGTCCCATATCCAGCAAAAAGAAGGTGAGAATGCCATAGAACAGTCCTTGAGTAAAGGGTTCTAAGACCTGCCACCCGTGTTCTCCCGTCAAGAAACCAATCAGGAGGCTACCAACCAGTAAAAAGACTGAACTGTTTAAAAATGCCTCTTGCAATACTTCAGACCAGGCAAAGTCCCGCTTGCCATCGGTGGTGAATAGATTCACTAGGATCAGACCAACAATAATAGCTGGAGATTCCATCAGGGCAAGGGCTGCCACCATGTAGCCATCAAAAGCAATGCCAAGTTCAGTTAGAAAGGCACTCGCTGTGATGAATGTAACAGCGCTGATCGAGCCATAGGTTGCCGCGATCGCCGCAGCATCGTAAGTATCTAGCCTTAACCTGAGAAGAAAAAAGGTGTAAATTGGGACAAAACACGCCATCAACATCGCTGCTAAAAGCGTCAAAATTACTTCCTGTGTGATACCACTTTTGATCAGCTCTACTCCCCCCTTAAACCCAATGGCAAACAGCAGATAAAGCGAAAGGAGTTTGGGTACTGGTGCAGGAATTTCTAGATCGGACTTGACAAAAACAGCAGTCATGCCCAAGAAAAAAAACAAGACTGGCGGATTCAGGATGTTGGATACAATCAAACTGCCATCCATGTCCATCCCTCCTCATACGGATAAAACCGTAAATTAAACAAACTTTGCATTGCAGAAATTTATTATCATCATTGAATCATGATGTATCGTGTCCCGTTACCCAATGTCAATTGGGTGATGAAGCATTTCAACAACCATCAAAATCAAATATCCGTTGTTTTGAGTGCAACAGCAACCGCACTTTTACGTGACACCACAGCTATCTTATACAAACAAGCGATCGCCTGCCGATACCAAACTTCTTAACGCTAGATTTAACAGTAGAGCAGGTTTTTGGGTGGCTGAAAGTCGGTCAATAAAACTACAACCCACTCAAAATTATTCCATCTGTTGAAAATAAACCTCACCCCGTCCTATCGGACACCCCTCTCCTTAGCAAGGAGAGGGGAAAGGGGAAAGGTGAAAGGTGAAAGGGGAAGAAGAATTTTCTAACTCTTTCCCTTTTTCTTCTGTATGGCGCACAGCAGTGCGCCCGTACTAAAAACCACTAACCACCAACCACTAACCACCAATAACCAACAACCAACAAACTTAAAATCTTGTTTCAAACTGAATTTCTCCTCGACTTTCATCACTTAAATTCGTAGAACCTCGCAAAATAAATTGGTCATTGAGTTCATAAAGCAGGTTGTAACGGAAGGATTCATTCGCATAAAAAACCCGCGATACAGAAAAAGAAGCATTGTTAGAGATAGCGATCGCTGCCTCTGCTGCTAAACTCAGTACAGAAGCATCCCCCCTGGCATTAGTCTCGATAGTTGGAAACACTTGGAACGACCTCAAGCCAATCGTCTCAGCAAATTGACTAACAGCTCCTTGGAATGCTGAAAAGAAAGGAGAACTAGTCAGGGTAGCAATTCCTATGCTTGTTGGATCTGCTTGACCGAAGACATTGAGAAAAGAACCTCCCAATAAAGCAACTATTTCTTCTTGTGTACGAGCAGGTTCACTAGTCAACTCCAAATTTTCAGATATTTTACTGGCAGGGCCGTCTACACTTGCTTGAATGCGAACTGTCTTAAAAGTGCCTAAGGTATTTGCCGAAGTATCACTAATCTCGCTAGAGAAAGGTGTGGTTGGTAAGCGACTACCCCTTGTTTCTGGGATAAATGTGACTAATCTTACATCTAAATTCGGGTCAAATCCCTGTTTAGGAGTAAATGTTGCAGTTTGTTCGTAACCATGAGCTAAGGTAAATTGAGTGACAAATAAATTCACTTGACCTCGTTGCAGACTAATTACTCCTTGAGGACGAGGATTAGCCAAAGTGCCATTGAGGGTAACATCTCCTTTTGCCACAAAGCTGAACAATGGCTGTTGAGTAACGCGAACATTATCTTCTAGGATGACTTGGAAATCTGCAAATTCTACAGGCAAATTAACTAGTGTTTGGTTGGGAGGAGTTGGAGAATCAGCGGCAGGTGCGGTATTATTAGTTGGAGAAACAACCGTAGGCTTTTGCAGAGATACCTCACCATTCGTTACAGCATCAGCAGGAGGTGTTGCACCTGTGGTTGTAGAAGCAGCAGGATTTTCTCCTAGAAATATTTCGCCTTGTTTGAGCCGAACATTTCCGCCAAGTTGGGGGGCTTGCACTGTTCCTCTTATCGTGACATTACCACTAACTCCCCCTTCATACAATTGAGGTAAACTGAGCCTGAGGTTTTCTAACATAACCGTGAGCGGATTTGTGGCCGCTTGCTGTAGTGCGTTCTGAGTGGCAAAAATAGGCAGAATTCCCGCCGCAGTTAATTGTCCTTGACTGTATTTTCCTTGAAGACCTGTAACTATAAAGCGATCGCCTTCAAACCGAACTGTCCCCGTCACATTTGTCACGGGTTCAGAGAGATTTTGAGCTTTAAACGTAGCGTTTTCAACCTTAGCGATGCCATTAGTACTCGGTTGGTCTAAAGTACCCTGAATTTGTAAGTTTACTTGTCCCTGACCTTTGACCCAGTTCACTTGATCGGTAAAGGCGTTTAATATTGCTAAGCCTTCATCTTGCACATTTGCTTGGATATCAATTTGATTGTTATCTGGTTCAACCTGAGCGAAAGGCAACGCCAATGGGATGCTACCTGTAATTTGCACTGGTTCTGTACCTGTCCCTGCTACTGAAACAGTGCTGCCAAAATTTAAACGAGCATTATTATAGTTCAAGCTTACTTGCGCGTTCTCAACAGACTGATTGTTGATGCTTCCATTCACCAGCGCTATCTCTCCAATGGCACTGGGATTGTTCAAACTACCCGCAAGAGTAACCAGCGCATTGAGCCTACCCGCAATTTCTACAGGTAAATTTGGTAAAAAAGGCTCGATTAGTTCCACAGGGAATGCTTCTACTCGCGCTTGTCCAGATAATTGTTGCTGACTCAACTGTCCTGCGAAAGCTAGGAGTGATCCGTCCAAATTCACCCGCAGGGGAAGTAATCTGAAAACACCATCTTCAAAATTGCCGTTAGCAATAACTTCATCAATTTTATAATCGCCCCATACCCAGTCAGAACCAGTAAAATTAAAGCTGGCGTTCAACCCTGTTTGCAAAGAGCCTGTGACGGCAATTTGACCGTCGATCGGGCCGCTTAATTCTGCCAGTGTAGGTATGCGAGCCTGTTGTTGCTGTTGCTGTGTCTGCTGCTGTGCTACCCGGTCTAGAATTTTTGAGAAATAATCTAATTGTGTCAGTAAAGGCGCATCTGGCAAACTTACAGGTTTTGTTTGCAGTGCTTCTGCACCAGCAAAATCCGGAGGTTCCAAACCAGTTGCCAAATCTTCAAAACCGAAGATATTCAGGGCTTGCAAGATATTCTCAATTCTGCCTTGGTCGAGACTCAGCTGAAATTGCAATGGTTGCTGACCTGTAGTTGGCAACTCTCCACTGAGTAAGTAACGGCTCTGACCTTGCCGCAATTCACCCTGTTGTAAGCTAAAAGTACCATCAGCAAAACCAACACGTCCTCGGAATTCATCGCCTGTAATTCTGCCAATTCTGGGTTGAGCTATGGCTACATCTCCGATAACGTTAAACTCTTCTAGATTAATTGTCAAGTTCCCAGATAATTCTCCAGTCACAGGCCTTAAATTTGCGTTAGCAGGGAGAAAACTTCTCAGCGCTGCTACGGGAAACTCTCGAACGTTAACCAGCAGGTTGTCTCCTTCAGTTCTGCCAGTAGCTACACTTCCATCTCGTCTAATCAAAAATGAAGTCGGGCGATTATTGGGATCGAGATTAAAAGTAATTCGGTCTTGTTTGCCAGTTAGTTGCAGTTGGGTTCCTTGCTCTGGTTGATAGTTTACCTGACCAGTTAATACCGGATCAAATGCCAAATCGTTGACTGCAAAGTTCTCTAGCTGGATATTTCCAGAAGCGACGGGAGTAGTGGGAGTACCTGTAGCTTTGCCAGTGAAATCAACTGTACCTGCAACTGCAACATTACCAGGCAGTTGGAAGGGAAGATTTTGCAGGTTATAATCCCGTGCTGTTACATCCAAGTTAAATCCTGTCACCTGGGGTGTTTCCTGCGTTTGAACTGCCACAGTACCCGCAGCCCGCAAACCAGGCGCAGTCGCTTGTATAATTCGCAACTGTTCACCATTCCAATTAAATTGCGCGGTCAATGGTTGTTGGAGTTGTGCTAAACCTTGAGAAAGGCGTACTTGTCCGGCGGCTTGAATATTTACGAGTTGGAATGATTCAGTAGTCCCAGCTATACGCACTTCACCATTGAGCCTTCCCCGCAACTGTTCTGATAAAGTATTGAGTTGAACTTGGGAAATATTGGCTAAAGTTTGCCAGCGACCTTCATCTAAGCGAATATTTCTCAGATTCACAGTGCCATCTGCTACACGCAAGTTTGCCTGTCCTGTGGCTTGAATATCTGCTAGTTGGAAAGAATCAGTAGTGCCTGAGACATTAAACTCACCGTTGACAACTCCCCGATACTGAGGTGGTACTTGGGGAAAACGGCTCAGTTGAATGCCATTAGCAGCAACAACACCCTGCCAGCGTTTTTGGATGAGTTGTCCTCTGGCCGTGACTGTACCCCCCGCTACTTTGGCAACAGCATCCTGTAATCGAACGATTCCTTGATTAGTGTCGATCGCTGCTTGGAGTTGAGCAGGGTAGGTAGCAGCAGGTGCTTGCAACTGTACTACCGTTTGGAGATTATTAGGAACACCAGAAATCTGAGTGTTTGCTGATACACTGCCGATTTGAATTCCAGGTGAAGCATTGTAAGTTTTGGCGATCGCATCTCCTGGTAGATTTTGTCCCTGCAAATTGACAGCAATCCTATTTTGATTTCCTAACCCCACTCGACCACTACCTGTAATTTTGCCTCCGACATTTGGACTTGCTTGGATGTTGGCAAAGACAAGCTCATTCGGAGTCAGCCGTAAGCCAGTGCTAATGTTATTAAATATCAGACGGTCAATTTGAGCAGTTTTGACAGTATTAACAGTTCCTGTCACAACTGGTTTTTGCAGCGCTCCCTGCACATTAAAATTTGCTTGCACTGCTCCAGCCACAGGAACAGGTAAATTCACTTTGAAACTATCTACAACGTTCTTCAGATTAACTGGTTTCACCTCAGCCTTGAGATTGTAACCAGTTTGAGTATTTATCGTCCCCTGAGCTTGGATTGGAACGCTACCGTAGCGCGCAGTAATATTTTTGAGGTCAATCTTTTGACCTTGGAAATTAATTTTACCTGTAGTATTAGTAATTTTACTAGGACTGTTAGGAATTTGTGCAATGATTTGATTTAGTCCTACAGTTCCGAAAAGAGCAATATCTGGCTGAGTGGGTTGTAATTGGATTGTTAAATTGCTATCGACACGACCGCCTTGTATATCTACTGGCGACGCCACTAACCGAGAGAGATCGGAGGCGAGTAAATTAGAAGCGTTAATTTTGAGGTTAGCTTGTCCCGCATTTGGGCGCGTGTTACCAGTGATTTGCAAATCGCCTCCCCTAGCAGGTTGGCTGTTAAATCTAAAGGTAATCAGTTGGTTTCGTTCTAAAAAGCGAGCTAAGCCGTTGACCTGATTAAACCCTACAACAGCTTTAGGTTTGTTTGGTTGGGAAGTTGGTTGTAAAACAACATCTCCATTTTCCACCTGAATACTGTTCAATTCTGTTTGAATGAAACCAGGCTTTTCTTCTGGACTAGCCTTAATTTCTGTCGTCAGCCAACGACCTTGTTTATCCTGTTCAATGTAGACATTGGGCTGGATTAACCTTACATTTAACTTTAAAGTCCGCTGCAACAGCAGTTGCCAAGGATCAAACTGTACTTGCACAGCCTCAGCTTTAAGATTGTCTGGATCTGTAGGAGTTGCAGGTACTGAGGATGGGCCAAACCGCAGGCTATTTAAAGAAAAATCTTCGACTTTTCCTACCTGTACAGGTCGTCCGAGTAATTGCTGAAGGTTTGTTTCTACTAGCGGTGCTAATCTTTGGTTGATAAATATCCAAACCCACCAAGCACCTCCGACAATTCCAACTAACAAAATCACACCTAGAGCAATACTGGTGCGACTTAATAAGACGAACCAGAAACGTCTGCTGTAATTAGACTGGGGTTGATTACCCGGATCGGGAGAACCTGTCATCTTTGTTCTGGGGGTGTTGCTCTAGACGTATAGCTAGGAATACTCCTTTGTGAATCTACAAAACATCTATCAAAAGCTAGGGAAGTAGAAACACAGAAGTAACGCCTGCGTAGGACTTGGGACGCACCTGACACGGGGAACCAATCAAGGTGCAGCACAACTTGCGATCGCACGCGATCGCCGTTGCTCACCTATATTAGTAGGATCATACGCTGTCAGCACCACCTCACCCCGATTGTTGAGTATCCATCCCCTAGCTGGCACTATCTTGTTGATAGTTGCAGTTGTGGGAGTTGACTTTACAGTCATACTAGCAGCATTTGCTGTACTAATAGCTGGTGCGATTAAATCTACTCGCACATTGTCGCTGCTAATAATCTGATTGGGGTTTGAAGGTAATCCACCCCGTCCAGAGATGATGAATTTACTTTCTGTACCACGCTGACAGGGATTTTGGGCAATTTGTTGAGTGGGATCTACAAAATTTTCTGGTAATTCAACTAACCCGCGATTGGGTTCAGCCTCTGGGGTATTAAGTTGCACCGTGCCACTAAACTGTGGGCCAAGCTCAGATGAAGCAGTGATTTCGCTATCTGGTGACAAGAAGATGCCTTGAGCGTTAACTGTGACGTTTCCACCAAAGCCTTGTTCGGCATTAGCGCTAATTGTACTATTCTCCAACCCAACTAAACTGCCAGTATCGATAGTGATGTTACCCCCTGTAGCCGTTCCTGTGGCGTTGGTTGTGATGTTGCTATTACGACGCAAGATTAAGTCGCGGGAGTTGAGGATAATATTGCCTTGTCCACCACTAGTATTAGCACTGATAGATGCCTGGTTGTCCAGTCGAATGTCTTTAGCTGTTGTAACTTTAATATCGCCTGCTGCACCATTTCCTGAATTACTAGTAGAGAGTCTAGCGCTATTAGTTAGAGAAAGCGATCGCGCAGTGATATTAATACCACCAGCATTACCTACAGCTGATGAGTCAACACCGCTATAAATTCCACTGTTGAATCCTTCTGTATCTGCACCATCGGCGGAGATGGAACCAGCAGCATTAATGATTACACTTCCAGCATTCCCTTTGCCAAAGGTGCTGGTACTGATTACAGCGCCACCGGTCAGAGAAATGTTGTTAGTGTCTATTTTAATACCTCCAGCATTTCCCTCAGCTTGTTCTCGGGCCACTTGACTAAAAACTCCACTGTTGAATCCATTCTTAGCCTCACCATCTGCGGAGATAGTACCGTTGGCATTAATGATTACACCTCCGGCATCTCCCTTTCCAAGGGTGCTGGCATTGATGGTTCCACCATTGGTAAGAGAAATGTTGTTAGTGTTTATTGTGATACCACCAGCATTGCCCACGCCTGATGAGTTAACAGTGCTAAAAATTCCACTATTAAATCCATCCTTATCCTCACCATCTATGGAAATATCACCGGTACTATTAATAACTATACTTCCGGCGTTCCCTTGACCAAAGGTACTGGCACTGACTACTGCACCATTGCTAAGAGTGAGATTATTCGTGTTTATTTCGATACCACCAGCATTACCTATATCTGATGTTTCAACATTGCTAAAGATTCCACTGTTGAATCCATCCTTACCTTCACCAGATGCAAAGATGGTACCAGTGGCATTAACGATCACACTGCCAGCATTCCCTTTTCCAAGGGTGTTGGCATTGATTTGAGCACCATTGGTGAGAGAAAGGTCGTTGGTGTTTACTTTTACACCACCAGCATCTCCCTCAGCTTGTTCTTCCACTGTTGCAAAGATTCCGCTATTGCCTCCACTGTTATCCTCACCGTCTGCGGAGATATTACCAGTAGCATTAATACTTACACTACCAGCATTTCCCTTTCCAAAGGTGCTGGCATTGATTTGAGCACCATTGGTAAGAGAAAGGTCGTTGGTGCTTACTGTTACACCACCAGCATCTCCCTCAGCTTGTCGTTCCACTGTTGTAAAGATTCCGCTGTTGACCCCACTGTTATCCTCACCATCTGCGGAGATATTACCAGTAGCATTAATACTTACACTACCAGCATTTCCCTTTCCAAAAGTGCTGGCACTGATTTGTGCGCCATTAGTCAGAGAAAGGTTGTTGGTGTTTACTTCGATACTACCTGCATTTGCTTGTCCAGAGGTAGTGGTTAACAATAAAGCACCATTGGTTACAGAGAGATTACGCGCTTTGATTGTAAGATCGCCACCTTTGCCAGTGCTGGATCTGCCTACAGAAGTGCTTACTAAAGTGTTTGCCCCATCAAAAGAAACAGCAGCATTTTCAGCTTCAATAATTATATTGCCTGCATTTCCTCTACCAAAAGTAGCGGCTTGCAACTGGGAGCGATCTCCTACAGAAATAGACTCAGAAGCATTAAGTTGGATATTTCCCGCATTTCCTTGTCCCGCTGTGGAAGTAATTAGAGCGGCATTGGATAAAGAAAGGGAGGGCGTGTTGATAATCAGGTCAGCACCATTGCCTATACCTGATGTCCCCACAAAACTTGCTACAAAGGCGAAGCTATTTGCAGGTTCGCTTATTAAGGAGACTTTATCCTTAGCTGTGATGATGACCTTTCCTGCATTTCCTTCTCCGTTAGTCGAAGAACTTATCAAAATATTGCCGTTCCCTTCCAGGGTTCCTGTGTTAATGACTACATTTCCTGCGTTTCCAGGTTCTCTGATGTTGGAACTGTTTAATGAAAAGTTACCTGTTGAGTTCAAGATTCCACTATAAGAGTTAGTTGTTCCTTCGATTCTCACCTTCTCTGTAGCATCAATTCTAATATCGCCTGCCTGAGCGCCTGGTGTTCCTAAACCTGGGTCTATACCCGCACCAAGCAGACTTCCTCCCACAATCTCTAAATTTCTGGCATTAACTGCAATATTACCTCCCCCACCAGAACTTACACTAACTATCGCACCATTGGTGAGTGATACATCCCCTCGTTGCACTCCTACAGGAAAACTCAAGCTCCCATCATCATTGAGTTCTACTGTTCCAGCTGCTGTCAATCCTCCTAACTCTACGCGTCCTCCTGCTGCAAATAGTCTCCCGCCATCTAAGCGAACATCACCACCCACCAATGACAAGGATTTCCCTTCAGTAACCTGAAGAGCAGAAGATTGATTGGTGAGAGTTCCGGGATTATCCCGAAACCTCAAGCCAGTAGGAATATTTACTGTTAACAGCGGCGGTGCCTGTGGATTTTTAGCATCAAACTCAAAACCATTGTCAAATATCAGACTGTTGGCTGTACTAGCAAAAAACGAACCTCCTACATCCAAACGAGCATTTGATCCAAAGAAAATCCCGTTGGGATTGATGAAAAACAAATTGGCATTTCCCAATACTCCCAACCTTCCCAGAATGTTGGATGGGTTTGCTCCTGTTACGCGCGTCAGAATGTTGCTAATTCCAGCAGGATTAGAAAAATATGCACCTCTATCTGGGGCAACATTAAATTCTTGAAAGCTGTGGAATAGATTAGCGCCGCGAATTGCTCCTCCATCAATGCGATCGCTTTGAATATCCCTAATTACCTGATTAGAAGTGACTGTAGAACTTTCTGCACCAAGACTAGTATCAGGTGTGATTTGGGCGTTTGCAGTGGTGGCTATTACTGAAATACTAGCTATGGTAGCAATTGGTAAAGCAAGGAAAACCAGTGTTTGCTGCATGTGGTTGGTTAGTAAATCTTACTTAACTCCTTATTATTTAGGAGAAAACCTAATGTGACTGTTGTCAATAGGCTTTGAAGGGTAAGCAGATGTAGTGAAACAAAAAAAATTAAATTGCCTTTCTGAGAGCGGACGTGGTTACTCTTTGCCCACATTTTATAAAAGTAACCTTCGCAAAAGGTCTGCTGTATAACCCAGAAAGCAATTTTAGTATATTGCATTACATTGCATTACCGTACAGCTATTATTTGCTTATTCTCTAATTTTTGTTATATTTATTTACATAATTTTACAAACTAAAATGCAAGCATGCATTAATATCGCGATCATGGATGCTGATGACCTTCTCAAACACTATGCTGCGGGCAATAGGCAATTTTTACAGGTGAGGTTGCGACAGGCTAACTTGAGCGAAACATGTTTAGCAGGAATTAACCTGGGTCAAGCAAATCTGAGTGGGACAAACCTATCAGGAGCTTGTTTGCGAGGAGCGAATTTAAGTGAAGCGACTCTAGAAGAAGCAATCCTGTGGAGAACAGATCTTAGGGAAGCCTTATTGATTTGGGCTTGTTTAAGCAGAGCGTGTTTAATTCGGGCAACTCTGAGGAAAGTGGATTTGCACAAGGCTGTCCTGACTAGGGCAGACCTGCGGTTAGCCGATTTGCGCTACGCAGATCTGGGCAATGCAAATTTGGAGGGTGCGGATTTGCGCTATGCTGACCTCACTGGTGCTAACTTGGCGGGTGCTAATCTGAGCAAGGTCAACTTAACAGGTACAAATCTGAGTAAGGCAGACCTGTACAACGTCAACATGACTAAAGCCATTTTGTCAAGAACCGATCTGCGCCATACAGACCTCAGCTACGTTAACCTGGATGGGGTTGATCTGTGTAATGTCAATTTCAACGGTGCTTCTTTACCTGAATCATTCCTGAATATGGCAGGTTGACGTAACGAGTTTCTTTACTTTTTTGCTGGGGTTTTTTGATGTTTTTACCTAGACCCTTGCAGATGTTTATGGAAGAAGCGTGTGAGTTCGCGCCAAGAATCTTCGGCCGCCAAGCGGTTGTAGGAAGAACGCTCGTCACAAAAAAAACCGTGGTCAGCATCAGAATAAACCTTCAACGTGTACTCTTTGCCAAGTTCCTTGAACCGGGACTCAATTTGTCTGACTCGTTCGAGAGGAATGAATGGATCGACACCGCCGAAGAATAAGTATACAGGCACCGTGATGTTATCCACCGCGTCGATCCACTCATCGTAAACCATACCGTAGAAGGGAGCAGCTGCCGCGATCTCGTCCGACAACTTGCAAGCAGTGAGAAAGGTCAGTCCGCCGCCCAGGCAGAAACCAGTAACGCCAACTTTACTTGGGGACACGTCCGATCGCGATTTAACATAAGCCAACGCCGCCCGAATATCCTCCTCCACAGACTTGAGATCGAGGCGGTACATCATCGCCATCGCTTGCTCAACCTCATCGTATCCGAACTTGTTGTTTGGCAACTCCCGATAATATAGATCCGGCGCGAGAACCACATAACCTTCCTTGGCAATCCGGGCTGCTACGTCTCGAATGTGCGGCGTTAAGCCAAAGGCCTCCATCAGAAGGATGATAGCTGGCTTCTGGGCATCCTCAGCAGGTGTACATAAGAAAGCGGGCATCTGTCCGTCAGATGTCGGAATCATCACCTCTGTCTGTTCGATTTGCACGTTATATTACTCCTGTCTGTTTGATTTACGTGTTAGCGTCGGACATTGAGATTGGGCTTAATCTATTTTGATTAAGCCGTCACATTATTCAAAGACTGGACAGAGAAATTTAGGCAATTTCTGCGGTAAAAATCATGGTAGCAAGTTTCATTTTACATAGGCGATCGCTGAGTGTATCCGATCCTATCAAACTCACTTAGTACAGAATTTCATAAATTCGTAGCCAATAAAACTCGGAAAAACTCTGCTACCTGGTGCGGTTGCCTTTGCGAGCCTCTGCGTTTAAAAAAGTTACTATTTTATGCAGATTTGTACTTAGCAGAAACGCTACTACAGCTTACCTACCTACACCAGGATTAAGCTGAATCAAAACCCAAGTCAAATAAGTACCGATAATACCCCAAATAGCATAAGGCAAAAATAACCAAGATGCAGTTCGAGAAATTGGCTTCACCAAAAATGCCAGAATGTAAACCATAAGAGTAGCCAAGCCACCAACAATCATTCCACCGAAGAGACTGCGGAATTCTACCACTATCGGACTGTAAGCTGAGGTAAGAATGGCGATCGCTGCATACATTCCCATCAACAACCAAGGACGAGACTGTTTTGAGCTTTTCTCCCACACCAAAATTGCAGAGATTGTGGTGCAAATCCAAATAAAGATCCAGATAAAGGGGATGAGGAACTCAAAGGTTAACCAATTGGGACGTTGTAACCCCTGAAACCAGGGATCGCGCAAAGATGTAAACAGGCTACCGCCAAAAAACAGTGCAGCTGAAACTGCGGTGATCATCCATCTAGCTTTCACAATCAGCACCTGTATAACTTAGATATTACTTGTAGTTTAGATTTTTCTAGAGATTTGCCACACCTATCTTGAGTTTCAAAGCTTCTTATAAATACAACTTCTTACTAGTCCAGCACGACATAAATAACAAGACAAATAGACAAAAAAGTAAACTTTACGAGCATTACTACCTTCTACTTTCTGCCTTCTTGTAATATCACCTGAACTGGTGAACCAATTGCATGATGTCAATCGCTAGTATCTCTACTTAAGATGATGACTATAGAACAGTAAAGAATTTCATCAATAAAAATTTGGAGGAAATAGTGCTTAGGATTTTTCCAAAGCATTGGTTTACTTGGAACAGTGAAGTTCTAGAAAACGATATATCAATTGCAAGTATTGAATTTTTGGCTTGGGGCGAGAACGGTGAAATTATTACTCACGATTGTTGCTACAAAGTCTATCGTGAACCTGGGTTGAGTGCAAGCTTTTTTCTGGAAGAGAACGGCAAACGCATTGCTTGGGCTATTAAACCCAATCCTTTCTATAAATTGTTTGAAATTAACTATGCTGGCACAGAATACGAACTGAAAGCCGAGTCTCCCTTTTTGAGGCAGTTTATATTGCAAGAACGCGGACTAATAATTGGTGCAATCAGCCCTAACCATGCTTTCACTCGTCGGGCGATCGCAGAATTGCCTGCAAATATTCCATTGCCTATCAGACTTTTTATGATTTGGCTGGTGCTGCTGTTATGGCGGCGAAATGAACAGGCGAGTGCTGTTACCTCTGATGCTATGAGTACATAAAATCTCAGAATAACATTAAGATTATGCACAAACTTTTCTATTTATTAGCGATCGCAGTATCGTTGGTGTTGTGTTTATTGGTGAATATAATGGTAAAGCCTTTTGGGCTGTACAACATTACCCAGTCGAATTTGGCGATGGTTTTGAGCCTTTAGCAGGAAAAATCCTCAGTAATTTACAATTGAGAAGCTAAGACAATGCCTCGGCACTCTCCAAAACCGATCCTGGCATAGCCTTCTTTCTCACAGTAGCCGCGCATGATGACTTCATCGCCATCGCAAAGAAAAGACCGTACTTCACCAGTTGGCAGCTCGATTGGCTGAACACCACGCTGAGTAATTTCTAGCAAACACCCTTGCGAGCCTTTCTCTGCACCAGAGATTGTTCCGCTAGCCAGCAAATCGCCAGGACGGAGGTTACAACCATTACTGGTATGGTGGGTAAGCATTTGCGCCACTGTCCAATACATCTGCTGAAAAGAACCACGGCTTAAGCGCAAAGGTTCCATCCCCGCCGCACGCATTTGGGCTGAACGCACCAGGACTTCCACTGTAATATCAATACTACCAGATTCAGTATTTACCGAAGAAGAGAGATAGGATAGCGGTAAGGGGTCGCCCTCGGCACGCTCAAAAGCTGGACTGCGGAAGGGTGCTAGAGCTTCCAGAGTTACCACCCAAGGCGAGATAGTAGTAGCAAAGCTTTTGGCTAAAAACGGGCCAAGAGGCTGATATTCCCAAGCTTGGATATCTCGCGCCGACCAGTCATTCACCAAACACAACCCAAAGATGTGTTCTTCAGCATTATCTATAGGAACAGGTTGTCCTAACTCATTTCCAGCACCAATAAAGAATCCAACTTCCAATTCGTAGTCCAACATCTGAGTTGGTTCAAAACTGGGGGTTGGCGCTTCCGGTTTTTTGATCTGCCCCTTGGGGCGCTGGATGGCGGTATCACTAAGCACAATTGAAGAAGCGCGTCCGTGGTAGGCAATGGGAACGTATTTGTAGTTGGGAAGGAGGGGATTGTTCGGGCGGAACAAATTTCCGACATTGGTAGCATGAAAAATTGAAGCGTAAAAATCAGTGTAATCGCCAATGTTGGCAGGTAATAAAAGCTCAACATCAGACATCGGAACGATCATTGCTTGTGCTGAAGGCGATCGCTCGTCCCATTGCAGTAGTTTGCTTAAGTGGCGGCGCAAAATCAATGCAGCCTCACTCCCCATCGCCATTAGTAGATTTAAGTTAGATGTTACACAGACTGCTTGCAGCTTTTCCGGGAGTTCTTGCAGCAGTCCAGCTTTACAACAAAGGAACAAATCTAATATTTGATCGCCAATAGCAACACCGATGCGTGAGGTTTCGCCGCTACTTGGAAATCGAAATACACCAAAGGGCAGGTTCTGAATTGGGAAATCAGTACCTAGCTGATTTGCAGATTCCACCCAACTACGCAAATTTGGGTTGTGAGTGGTATCAATAGGACGGCTCATAAACAATTAAAAAATTGAAAAATCGGCCTTGCTGAATCGAGGCATGAATTTTGTAGAAGCAATTCATGAATTGCTTCTACGCCAGTAGATTGTCAATCTGATGTTAACAGTTTCAGTTCTTTGATCTCGTCTATCGGCTCTTGAAATGAGCAGGAACCAAAAGAGCGGAAAAAGCGTTGTCGAGCCTGCTTAATTTCTGCAATATTGAGGTAATAATCGCGCCAAGTAATAGCGTCGGTTGTGAATTGGAAGCTATTGCTGGCAGAGTCTTGGAGAACTTCTAGCGCTACTTGGGGCGTTACTTTTTGCCAATAAACTAATGCTGCCAACACAGCAACATTCAGAAAGCCGTGCATGAGAGTAGAAGGACTATCTGACTCGTATGTGACACGATAGTTCCCTGGTAAGGGATGATGCAAACCTGCGGTTGCTTTAAAGGCGACTTGAGCATCAGCAAACAACAATATGCACTGACAAAGTTCGGTAATAGAGGGAAACGCTTCGGTAGTGATTCCACCAGTGCGAATTTTAACAGCGGCTTTAGTATGTTTCAGCACCGCTAGATATGGCTGTACGTCTGCGTTAAGGGGAATTTCAAAAAATGCTTCTACGCCATCAGGCAAATAGGGAATGGCTCTCTCTATCTCTAGGGGCGAAAGTAGTGGAAATTCTAAAGACGTGACAGTGATATGATTTTTGCTATCGAGCTTGCTGGAGAGCGATCGCACTATTTCTATCTCCGACTCCCAATCTTTTGAAATAATCAAACTAAGCGACCACTGCTTTAAGTCTAATGTTGGTACTAATGCTGCAAACTCATTCAATCGGGACACTGGCAGCACGAAGCGATTCAGCATCCAACTGTAGGGCGTTAATTGATAATTTGCATAATTTACCATCGCTTCTTGCATACTCAGCTTGGCTGGAGGAAACAGTCCAGCATAGTCCACAATTGATGCGAGAAGTGCTTTTACTGATGGAAGCATGGGTTTTACCTCCTTGCCTAAACTTCCCCCAATGGTAGTGAGGTTGAAGCTTTGATTTCATTCAGAACAATACTGGTACGTACCTTATGAACACCTGGAATTTGCGTAATTTTCTCACTCAGTAATTTTTCCAAATGCTGATGGTTAGTGACGACAACTTTCAACAGGTAATCAAATTCGCCAGTGAGATGGTGGCATTCCAGAACTTCCGGTAACTCCTTTACCAGTTCGCAGAAGTGTCCGACACACTCAGGTTGATGGTGAGCAAGAGTAACTTGTGTAAAGCACAGCAAGTCTAAGCCTAGTGCCTCACGATTCACCAAAGTCACGTAACGGTCAATAAAGCCATTTTCTTCCAGCTTTTTCAATCTTTTTTGCAGCCCAGGCGCAGTCAGGTTAACTTGGCGTGCCAATTCAGCGTGAGTAATGCGGCTGTTCTCTTGCAAAAGACGTAATACCAGTCGGTCTTTTTCATCTAGTTGTTTGAGCGGCTCCAAGTTCTTACCCTTAGTGGTTTGATTTTTGGGCAACTTATCTCTCCAGGCGTACTCGTTCAGCATGTTTTATTGATAGCTTAATTTATAATAGATACTAAATCAAGCCTCTGAGTTAATAAAATCATGAATATGAACTCTAAAAATTAATTTTATAATCTTATTAGATACTTTTGGTTAAAAATAAAAACTAAAAGTATTGAACCCAAGTTGCAATTGGTCGTTAGTCATATCAACAATCGATAGCTTTACAAGGTTTTGTCTCAGTTCTCAATATTTCCTCTAGATAGGGAGGAATTGAAATGAATGATTTTTGCCCCATAAAGCGTTTCGACCACCTTGAGTTCTATGTAGGGAATGCAAGGCAGGCTGCACTGTTCTATTCCAAGTTTTTCGGATTCACCAATACTGCATATCGAGGTTTAGAAACTGGTAGCCGAGAAGTAGCATCTTACGTGATGCAGCAGGGGGATATCTGCTTTGTTTTGAGTACAGCACTCTTTCCCGAACATCCCATCTCCCAAAGCGTGTTTAAGCATGGTGATGCAGTTGCCGTCATCGCCTTAGAAGTACCGGATGCTGTCAGTGCCTATAAAGAGACAACTAAACGAGGTGCCCTAGGAGCTATAGAACCGACAGAAGAAGAGGACGGATACGGAGTGTTGCGCTACGCTGCTATCCACGGCTACGGCGACACGCTCATTAAATTTGTGGAACGAAACGATTACTCTGGGGTATTTGCCCCTCACTTTGTGACTCGACAGCAGGCTAACAACAGTAATTTTGCAGGTCTTCATAGCATTGACCATATCGTCGGTAACGTCGAATTTGGTGCAATGGACAGATGGGTGCAATTTTTCGCCGAGACAATGGGTTTTAGCCTGTTAGTACATTTTGACGATCGCGCAATTTCCACAGAATACTCAGCATTAATGTCTAAGGTAATGCAGGACGGTACAGGCAAGATTAAATTGCCAATAAACGAGCCAGCCAAAGGTAGACGCAAGTCACAAATTGAAGAGTACTTGCAATATAACAACGGGCCTGGAGTACAACACATTGCTTGCGCTACCAATAATATTATCGAGACGGTTTCTAAGCTGAAGAAAGCCGGAGTCGAATTTCTGCACGTACCAAAAACGTATTACGAAAACTTGGAAGAACGGGTGGGGAAAATCGATGAACCGATCGAACAGCTACAAGAACTGGGCATCCTGGTAGATAGAGATGAAGACGGGTATTTGCTCCAAATTTTCACTCAGCCTGTGCAAGACCGACCAACACTTTTCTTTGAAGTGATTGAGCGACATGGCGCACAAGGCTTTGGTGAGGGCAACTTCAAATCTTTGTTTGAGGCGATCGAGCGTGAACAAGCACTGCGGGGCAATTTATAACGCCAAAACCCTCAGAGCAGAGGAGATGGAACTATGACTTATTACTATAAGTTGGGAAATATTCCCCATAAGCGGCACACCCAGTTTCGTCAACCTAACGGTTCTTTGTATCACGAAGAATTGATGGGGATACGTGGTTTTTCAGGCATTCAATCCCTACTTTACCATTTGCGTCCACCCACCCAAATACACAAAATTTTGTTAGAGAGAACAGTAGAGATTGCCTATGAAGAACCAGGCCCCTTGCGTCACCGCCATCTACGTACAGCAACTGTAGAATCAGGAGGAGATGCTGTCCAAGCGCGTATCCCACTTTTGACGAATGCAGATGTTTGTATTTCAGTTGCTCGACCAACTGAATCAATGTCGTATTGGTATCGGTTTGCTCACGGTGATGAGGTGATTTTCATCCATGACGGCACTGGTGTATTAGAGAGCCAGTACGGTATTCTTCGCTATCGTGTGGGCGATTATTTAGTAATTCCCACAGGAGTCATGTGGCGCATAATACCTGATGCCGGCACAGAGCAACGAATGCTGGTAATTGAAGCAAACGGACACATAGAGCCACCAGCACGTTACCTCAATCGTTACGGGCAATTTCTCGAACACGCCCCTTACAACGAACGCGACATTCGCCCACCGGATGAGCTTGTTACCTATGATGAAACAGGAGAGTTCGAGGTACGAGTCAAAGCTAGGGACAGAATTACCAGTTACCTCTATCACCATCATCCCTTAGATGTCGTCGGTTGGGATGGACATCTCTATCCCTTTGCATTCAACATTGAGGACTTTGAACCTATTACAGGTCGAATTCACCAACCCCCTCCGGTACATCAAACCTTTGAGGCTCCGGGCTTTGTTTTGTGTTCCTTTGTGCCGCGCCTTTTTGATTATCATCCCCAAGCAATTCCTGCTCCCTATAACCATTCCAACGTCGATTCCGATGAGGTTATCTATTACGCTGCGGGCAATTTCATGTCCCGTAAAGGAATAGAACGGGCATCAATTACCATTCATTCCAGTGGTATTCCCCACGGCCCCCACCCAGGCATGTATGAGGGATCGATTGGCAAGGAACGAACTGATGAACTAGCCGTAATGATTGATACTTTTCGTCCTCTGCGGCTCACAAAGCACGCCGTACAGCTAGAAGACAAAGACTACGCCTACAGTTGGATTGCTTAACCATAGCAAGCATCCTGAATTATTACCTGACTTTGTGGTTACCTAAAAAACTAAATACAACATTGCATAAATTTATAGCGAAACTTCTGTACCAACACTCTGCGACCCTCTGCGTTTACCTCCGCGCTCCTCTGCGTTTCAAAATTTACGCAAAACCGTACTAAGATTTTTTGGCAGGCACTATATATGACACTTACACTTGCAAATAACTTCAGTAATATTACTATCTCCTCACGCATTGAAGAACGCTTGCGTCGAGGCAAACTCACCCAGAACCAAGTAGACAATTTTCAAAACTTCCTCACCGAAGTTGACCGGGAATTCTTACAACATCGCATCATTACCAACAACACCTATACTCGCTGGTTCCGTAAAGGCACTGCGACAGATGAAGAACTGCGACACTTCATCCGGCAATTCTCGGTTTTCTCCAACCAGTTCCTAATTGCCGCACTTTTGAAAGTCATCAACTCATCCACCCTCCAACAGTCGCGTGCTAGTCGTGAGATATTGCTCAACGAACTGGGCGTGATTTACCGCCAACCTGGACAGCCAAGTAGCAGCAACCTTGCTCAAACTGAGGAAGAAAAAGACCGGGAAGGCGATCCTGAATTAGTCAGTACTGAGGGTACAGTAGACGGAGGTATCTGCCGTTTTCGCGCAGCGCATTTTGAATGGTTGCTTGGTGTTGCTGAGGGATTGGGATTGCACTATGAAGACATCGGCAAACGCAAGCACGGACGCCCCACAACTTTGCACTTTTGTGACGAACTACAACGTCTCTACGGTAGCGACGATCCGCAAATTGCCGAGGGCGCTAGTTTTGCAGTCGAAAACTGGGCAGCGGCTGGCTTTTGGCAGGAATTGGAAGACGGACTCACACGCATTAAGCAAACACGATACCCACACCTGCGCCTAGCGTTTTTCACTTGGCACAATCGCGTTGAGGCACAGCACGCTGGCCATACATTGGAGGAACTGGAAGAAGTTTACTTTCACCCGGACTTTGACCAAGCCAAGTTTATTCAGGGAGGGCGAGAGATTCTCGAAGCTATAGCCGTTTTCTGGGATGGATTGAATAGCGATCGCCTTAACCACATCTACACATAATATAAAGGTGAAGGGCAATGGCAAAACGACTACCCGTTTGGTTTCCCTCTAATGAGCAGATTCAAGCAACCAATATTGCTGCGTTGATGAAGGAACTCAAACTAGATTCCTACCCAGAACTACACGCCTGGTCAGCACAGCATCGCGCTGAGTTTTGGGAGATGATGATTCAACGTTTGGGTATTTACTTCCGGGAGAAATACACTCAAATTGTTGACCTTACAGACGGTGTAGAATCTCCGCAATGGTTGGTGAATGCTCGATTTAACATTGCTGAGAGTTGTTTTCTGGCACCAGCAGACGCCCCCGCCATTATCTTCCAGGCAGAAGGGGGTTCAATTTCAACCCTTACTTATAGTGAACTCTACGCCCTAACTAACCGAGTCGCGAATGGACTTGTGGATGCTGGCTTTCAAACAGGCGATGCCATTGCTATTGCCATGCCCATGATTGCCGAATCTGTGGCGATTTACCTGGGAATTATCAAGGCTGGCTGCGTGGTAGTCTCCATTGCTGACAGTTTTTCTGCTGCTGAAATTGCTAAGCGGCTGCACCTGTCCAAAGCTAAAGCAATTTTTACCCAAGACTATATTTTACGCGGTGGTAAGCAGTTGCCCCTCTACACCAAAGTAGTTGATGCCAATGCACCCACATCCATTGTCCTGGGGTCGTCTGTAGAACTGCGTCCTGGTGATTTGACTTGGGAGGAGTTTCTCAGTAGCAACGACGAATTCAATGCCATTCCAGCCCATCCCGACGCTTACACTAACATCTTATTCTCCTCCGGCACCACCGGAGAACCTAAAGCTATTCCCTGGACACACACTACACCAATCAAATGTGCTACTGATGGGCATTTGCACCACGACATCCATCCAGGCGACGTAGTCGCATGGCACACCAACCTAGGATGGATGATGGGGCCGTGGCTGATTTATGCCAGTCTCATCAATAGGGCGACTATAGCCCTTTACTGTGGGACACCTACAGACCGAGGATATGGACAGTTTATACAGGATGCAGGCGTAAATATACTTGGTGTAGTACCTAGTCTGGTTAATACTTGGAAAACAACTGCTTGTATGCAAGGGCTAGATTGGAGCGCTATTAAAGCGTTTAGCTCGACTGGTGAGTGTTCCAAGCCAGAGGATATGCTCTATCTAATGTCCTTAGCTGGATACAAACCAGTTATTGAATATTGCGGCGGTACAGAAATTGGTGGAGGCTATATCACAGGTACTTTGGTACAGCCTTGTGCCCCCTCGACTTTTACTACACCTGCCTTGGGGCTGGATATTGTTATTCTCGACGCAGACGGTCATCCGGCAGACAAAGGCGAAGTATTTATTATTCCTCCATCGATCGGACTCTCCACTGAGTTGTTAAACAAAAACCATCATCAAGTCTACTTCGCCAATACTCCCCCACTCCCCATCTCCCCATCCACTACCCTGCGCCGCCACGGCGACCAGATGGAACGGTTGCCCAACGGCTACTACCGCGCTTGTGGTCGTGTTGACGATACTATGAATCTAGGAGGTATCAAAGTTAGCTCGACTGAGATTGAACAAGTCCTGAATGAGGAGGAAGGAGTATGTGAAACTGCTGCTATTGGTGTTTCCTCTCCCAACGGGGGGCCGAGCCAATTAGTCATCTATGCAGTGGTAACACCGAATGTTCAAGACAATAAAGCCACACTTATGACAACCTTACAAGCAGCAATTAACCAGCGTCTCAATCCCCTATTCAAAATTCACGACATTGTCATCGTTGATGCTTTACCTCGCACTGCTTCTAACAAAGTTATGCGTCGCGTATTGCGCGATCGCTATCGGGATATCTTAGCTCAACCTGCGAGGTTGTCTAAATCCTAGAGAAAATCTAGCAAAACCGCGTGGTAATTGTCTGCTTACAGTCTTTGATTTGAGTGGAAAGTATGACAACTATCAAACCCGAAAAAAGAAGTTTAAATGCCTTCAAGCTTGAAGATTACGATGTGAGTCGGGAATCTGGTTTTTTACCGATACATTCTCCTGCCCAAGCTCAATTGCCGCAGGTGTTCTGGCAGGCGCAAGAGACTGCTGCCTTGCTGCCCAAGTTGTTAGCTGCTGGAAAAATTCGCCAGGTGATTAAGAACCTCTTGGAAGTAGACGTGGAGCGAGAAACGTTAGATGATATGCAGTTGCGTCGAGCCATGCAGGTGTATTCCTACCTGACTCATGCCTACGTCTGGGGTGAACCAACACCCACCAAGATACTGCCGCGTAATATTGCTGTACCTTTCTACAATATCTCTCAAAAACTGGGAAGACCTCCAGTCTTGTCCTATGCTTCCTATGCGTTGGATAATTGGGTGCGAATTAACGAAACCGAACCGATTGAAATCGGCAATATTATGGTGTGGCAGAATTTTTTGGGCGGTTTGGATGAAGACTGGTTTATCCTCATTCACATCGAAATTGAAGCCAAAGCTGCACCTGCACTAGCAGCCATTCCCATTATTCTGGAGGGGATTGCTGGTGATGACACCACCACGGTAGTTGATGGTTTACGGGATATTAGACAGGCATGGACAAACATCAACAACAGCATGAGTCGGATGCCAGAAGGCTGCGATCCCTACATTTACTATAATCGGGTGCGTCCCTACATTCACGGTTGGAAAAATAATCCGGCATTGCCAGAAGGACTCATATATGAAGGTGTAGAGGCTTATGGCGAAAAGCCTCAGCAATTTCGCGGCGAGACAGGCGCGCAAAGCACTATCTTACCTACTATGGATGCTCTGTTCAATATCACACACGAACGCGATCCCTTGTGGGAATTTTTGATAGAAATGCGAGACTATATGCCAGCGAAACACCGTGGCTTTGTGGAGGCAGTCGAAAAACGTTCAACACTGCGGGATTTCGTTCAGAAACGTTTGGATAGAGCGCCCAAGCTGAAAGATTTATATAATGATTGCGTTTCTCTTATAGAAAATTTCCGTAGCAAACACCTAGAATTTGCTGCCCGCTATATCTACCAGCAAACTGCCAGGTTCAACAATAACACCGCTATTGGTACGGGTGGCACGCCATTCATGCAGTATCTGAAAAAACATCGTGATGAAAGCAGTCAGCATATGTTGAAATCATAGTGTAGGTGCATACCGATAATACTAAGGTACACTGATACACCTTCATCAGCTTTTCAAAGCCCATAGGAGTCATTCTGGGTACAGTCTTAAGCTACTGAAAAGCTGATTGGAAAAGTCTGAAAATCTGGAACTTTATCGGTTCACTTTGTAGTTAACTATATTCCTGAAGGTGAACTCTAAATAATTAATGTAGGAATCAAAAAGGGTTATTCGCTAATTTTCAATCACAAGAAGGTGATGCATCATGACATCCCTGAGTCGCTATGGTTGGATGCGTCGCTCAGGAACTATCTATGCAAGTGTAGCACTTATACTTACAACTTTATTCTCTTGGTCGCTGCCTGTTGTGGCTGTATCCAGTTCTTTCGGTAAAAACAGCGCCACTGTATCTAACCTCAAGCAAGAAGAACAAACTCGGTGGATTGAAATTGACTTGTCTGAACAACGGTTAAATGCGTGGGAAGGTAAACAACTTATTTACTCATACCGAATTTCTACAGGCAAAGCATCCACCCCCACACCCACAGGTAAGTTTTTGATTGCTTCTAAGTATCGCTATAACCGGATGCGGGGTAGGGACTACGACATTCCTGATGTTCCTTACGCTATGTATTTTTACAAAGGCTATGCCATTCACGGTGCTTACTGGCATAACAAATTTGGTACGCCAGTCAGCCACGGTTGCGTGAATTTACCAGTTAAAAATGCTGGCAACTTGTATAAATGGGCAAATATCGGGACATTAGTAGTAGTACATAAGTAGAAACTGGTTAGTGGTTAGTGGTTAGTAGTTGGTGAAGAAAAAGAAGAAAGAAAAGAAAGAAAGAAAGAAGTAGAAACTGGTTAGTGGTTAGTGGTTAGTAGTTAGTGGGGAATAATAAACAACTAACCACCAACAAACAACAATAAACAATCTCTAACTCAACTGCGCTACAAGTTGATTTTCTAACAGGGTTTCATTCGTCAGCAAATCCTCAACGGTAATTCGCAAAAAGCGCTGATCGTCAACTAAAAACTGGATTTTAATGCGATCGCTCCCTGGAAACCCTGGTGGTGTCAGGTTGGCAATTGTTCTCGCCCCATCTTTATCGTTGAGGGGTTTAACGCTAGTTACACCGCTATCGAGACGGCGAGTAATTAGGCGATCGCCATCAAAATAAACTTCCGTACCGCCCGTATCTGCTCCCAATTCCCCCATAATTAATTCTATGCTGGACTGGCTTTCCACAGAAGCACCCAAAACTAACTGCACTGGTTGACTCATCGGATAAGGTTGCCCAGCTCTAATGATCGGATGCCAACTGTGACGATGATTACGTCGATCCCAGTAGCGAATGCCGTAGCTGTGGTAAAGAAAATCTTTGATTTCAACGCCTTGAGTAACCTGTAAAGCGCCTTGGGCAATGGCTTCAAACGGGCGATCGCAACGAATTTTTTCTGGTTCAAAATATTGCCTTACCCATGTCTGCACTGACGGTATTTGTACCGTGCCACCCACCAACAACACAGCATTAATATCTGCAACTTCTATGCCTTGGCGTCGTGCTTGCTGCAATAGCTGAGTCATCGAATCATCAAGCCGCTCAAAAAAGGCGTGTTCTCTAAGGATACTTTCTAAAGTCTCGCGGTTTAATTCCAACTGGTAACTTTCAAACGTTTCATCATTAAAATAAACTTCACTCGCCTGGGTTTGCGCTGACAATTGAATCTTCACCTTCTCAGCCAGTCGCATTGTCAAAGGACTGACTGTTAAACCTTGAGTTTTGGCAAAGTAATCAACTATCCAATTGTCTAAATCGGAACCACCCAAATTTTGCCCAGCTTTTGCTAAGACGCGGGCAGTTTTTACTTTTTGCTTCGAGTCTTCTGCTAAAGATTTATTTCCAAATTTCAGCAAAAACCCAACAGGTTTACTAGCTAATTTGACACTTTTATCCAACTGTACCAAGGACAAGTCCAACGTACCGCCGCCAAAGTCAATCACCAAGATAATTTCTTGGTCTGCCATACCATAACCCAAAGCGGCGGCTGTGGGTTCATCCAGCATCCGCACTTGTTCTACTGGCAATGCTTGACAAACTTTGCCCAACCAATAACGATAAGCTTCAAAGCTATCTACGGGTACAGTTAAAACCAGTGATTCTACCCCCCCTTGCATTGGTGCTAATTCTTGAATCACTTGGTTAAGGAACCATTGCCCGACTTGTTCAAAAGTAACTATTTGCCCATCTAATTCAGGTAAAAAACCTTGGATATCCGTGCCAATCCCGCGTTTGAAGGTACGGAAAAATCGCGGATCGTTTTTTAAGTCTAAACCGCGATCGCGCACTTGTTGTCCTACTAAAACTTGCGCTTTCGCAGCATCTTCCACATATACCAAACTGGGAATCAGTGGGGGGTTGAGACTTTGTTGCACTGATAAACCCGGTATATTTAACGTTTCTGGCTCTTGGGTGATAGGATTCCAACGAGCAATAACTGTGTTGCTTGTACCAAAATCGATTGCGATCGCCATATTTAATAAATTCGCGCTTCTCTTACCAAGACGCAAACAGCTACTTTACTTCCAAGAAAAATTATTGTTTATTAACCACCAAGAGCGCAAATGGGTATCATCAACGATTTTTCGTCATTCCACCAGATGTACCAGACGCGTACGCCGCAGGCGTCCCGCAGGGTAATTTTGCGTCTGGTACAAACCAATTTGTGGTCGAATCAAGGGTCAGACCCACCATTTGCTAACAGTCGTAATGAACTGTGTACACCAGCACGCATGAAAATCTTTTTTCCCTTCCTTGTGCCCTCTGCCTCACTTTCAAGCTAGCATCCTTTGAGAAACCGGGGTTCTGATACCCTCGATATTCACAAATCAATAGGATTGCTATATTATTCGGTAAGTGTCGTTGGCTTGAAGACGACATCGACCCAGTAATTGCTGCTACGATAGGTCTGGTTAGGAAAGCCGCCCTCTATACCTACGTCGTAAGTGTATACACCATTGCCGCTTTTTTCATCATCGGGCAGTGTGTACAGTGGCCCATTCTTGATAGTAGCGTTATTGAAGAAGTTTTCAGTCACCGTATACTTGCCTTGACTTGCATAGTAGGAAGCAATGAAGCTTTGCCCTGCCTTGATCGGAATTGGTGAGTACAACTGAACCGTCTGCCAACCAGGAGTGGGTGCCTGGCCTTCGATGAGTGCTCCTTTACCCAGCAAATCACCTGTTTCACTCCAAATATGAACCTTATAGCCACTGCTAATCGGTACAGCCCGGTAGAACCGGACGGCGCTGATTTCGCCGTCCACATCACTACGCAACTTTACTCCTACTTCTACGGGTTTGGTATCGGGGTCAACTGAATTGCTCGGCGAACCCCACAACGAATAAGTCTGCGTATCTGCAAATGCCGACTGTGAGTGCAAACCATTAGGTAATAATCCAGCCAGCAGAACTATACCAACAATACGCATGATAGTGCGTCGATTTCGCCACTGAGCGTGTAGCATTTTATTCTCTTTATTTAGGATTGAAATTTGAAAGTTTGTTCTTAATGTATCATCAACAGTTGTGTCAAAAAAACTAACGAACAAAAAAACTTTCAAGCCAACCAAGATACTGTTAATGTGCCTTACCTGCTCCCAGATACAATTCGCCTACTTTCGGGTCATTTAATAATTCCAGACCAGGGCCTGTAATTGCGTCACGTCCAGACTCCAACACGTAACCCCGGTGAGCCATTTCTAAAGCCTTACGAGCATTTTGCTCTACCAGTACAATTGCTGTGCCTCCCCGGTTAATTTCTTTAATCTGCTCAAACACCTGAGTTACCAGAATGGGAGACAAAGCGGCGGAAGGTTCATCCAAAAGCAGCAAGCTGGGTTCTAGCATCAAAGCTTTACCCATCGCCAACATCTGACGTTCACCACCCGAGAGAGTACCAGCACGTTGGCGACGGCGATCGCTAAGCCTGGGAAACATGGTAAATATTTTGTCTTTGAGTGGTTGCAGAGGCACATCACGCACAAAAGCACCCATTTCCAGGTTTTCTTCCACTGTCAGGGAAGGAAAGACATTAGCAATTTGCGGTACGTAACACATCCCCCGCTGCACGATTTGATTCGACTTTAGCCCGGTGATATTTTCTCCTTTGAAGGTTATTGTGCCTGTATGGGGAGTTAATAACCCAAAAATGGCTTTTGCCAAAGTTGATTTACCTGCACCATTGGGGCCAATCACTGTCACCAGTTCCCCATGGTAAACACAAAAATTTACACCTTGCAGAATATCTACATCTTTTATATATCCAGCATGGACATTTTGAACTTCTAATAAATAGTCATTAGTCATTAGTCAATGGTCATTGGTTAGTAGTTAGTGGTTAGTGGTTAGTGGGTAGGGGCGAAGCATTTGTATGGGTATCTTTCCATGAAAACGAAATATCTTCGTACAAATGCTTCGCCCGTACAGTAGTTAGTGGTTAGTGGTTAGTGGTTAGTAGTTAGTGGTTAATAATATTTAGTCAATAGTCAAGCCAAAAATAACTATTGACTATTGACTATTGACTATGGATTATAATGGCGTTTTTTGCAAATCTGGTCTTTCTTCTGGGACGATCGCCCCTTCTACTGGGCAAACCTGGATGCATATGCCACAGTCAATGCAGGTGGCAAAGTCAATCCAGTACCAATCGGTTCCTTTGACATTTTTGCCCGGCCCAGGATGAATACATGCAACTGGACAGGCGTCTACGCAATCAGCGACGCCTTCACAGACCTCGGTAACAATTGTATGTGGCATAAAGTTCCCCTCTTTTTAGATCGCGATCGCTGTACTGAGTACAGTTGTTTCTACACTAGCAACAATGGTTAGTCATTAGTCATTAGTCATTAGTCAAGAGTTAGTGGTTAGTTGTTAGTGGTTAGTTGTTAGTGGTTAGTTGTTAGTGGTTAGTGGTTAGTTGTTAGTGGTTAGTTGTTAGTGGTTAGTTGTTAGTGGTTAGTGGTTAGTGGTTAGTGGTTAGTGG
>NZ_JACAEU010000067.1:0-24575 GCF_013388695.1 Fischerella sp. | reverse complement strand
ATGAATTATGTGTGCATACATTTTTGTAGTTCGATGCCAAATCATTGTAGAGACGTAGCAATGCTACGTCTCTACATACCCGTGAATTGTAAATTCATATCTTGATTCAGCAACGCCAACAAAAAAAAGGTGGGCATATCGCCCACCCTCAACAAGATTATTCTGTTGCTAATTAACCCAACAATTCTTTCGCCTTAGCTACCACATTAGCAACGGTGTAGCCAAATTTCTCCATAGCCACGCCGCCAGGTGCAGAAACACCAAAGCGATCAACGCTAATCATTGCGCCTTCATCACCCACATAGCGACACCAACCGAAGTTAGAAGCTGCTTCTACAGCTAAGCGCTTCTTAACTGCTTTGGGCAATACCGACTCACGGTATGATTCGCTTTGAGCGTCGAATAGTTCCCAACAAGGCATGGAGACAACGCGGACTTTTTTACCTTCTTCCTCTAGCTTTTTCGCAGCTTCCACGCACAGGGGTACTTCGCTACCAGTTCCGATCAGGATGAGATCGGGTGTACCTTCACCACCAGAAAGAACATAAGCGCCTTTGGTCACACCTTCAATGCTGCTTCCTTCTAACTGGGGCAAGTTCTGCCGTGACAATGCCAACAAGGTAGGACGATGCTGATTGGCGTTTTCAATGGCGACTTTGTAAGCACCAGAGGTTTCGTTACCATCGGCGGGACGAATAACCGTCAAGTTAGGAATCGCCCGCAAAGAAGCCAGAGTTTCTACTGGTTGGTGGGTAGGGCCATCTTCACCCAAACCGATGGAATCGTGAGTCATGACGTAAATGACTCCCGCTTGCGACAGTGCCGACAGGCGAATTGCTGCCCGCATGTAGTCAGCAAACACCAAGAAAGTAGCACAGTAGGGAATCAATCCAGACTTGTGCAGGGCAATACCGTTACAAATAGAACCCATGCCATGTTCGCGTACGCCGAAACGGAGGTTGCGGTTTTGGTACTGTCCTTTCTGGAAATCACCGCCGCCTTTGATTTCGGTAAGGTTAGAGTGGGTGAGGTCAGCAGAACCGCCAATCATTTCTGGCAGAACGGGTGCTAAGGCATTGAGGGTGATTTCGGAAGTTTTGCGGGTGGCGATCGCCTTATCTCCTGGCTTATATGTGGGTAGTGCTTTCTCCCAGCCTTCTGGAAGTTTACCGCTGACCATCCGCTCAAACTCAGCCGCTTCTTGGGGATACTTAGCTTTGTAGTCAGCAAAGACCTTGTTCCACTCGTCTTCGTATTGGGCACCGCGTTCTACAGCTTTGCGGAAGTGCTTGAGGGCATCTTCTGGCACTACAAATGGCTCGTATTCCCAACCCAAGTTATTGCGAGTGGCTATTACTTCGTCGCCACCAAGGGCAGCACCGTGAACGCCTGCGGTGTTCGCTTTATTGGGGGAGCCGTAACCAATAGTTGTGCGGACTTTAATCAAAGACGGCTTGTCAGTAACTGCTTTTGCAGCTTCAATGGCTTTGTGAATGGCTTCTAAATTTGTGTCGCCATCTTCTACTACTACAACGTGCCAGCCGTAAGCCTCAAAACGCTTGCCCACATCTTCTGTGAAGGCAATGTCGGTGGAACCGTCGATGGAAATGTGGTTGTCGTCGTATAGGGCAATTAACTTACCCAATCCCAAGTGTCCTGCCAAGGAACAGGCTTCACTAGATACGCCCTCCATGTTGCAACCATCACCCAGAATTACATAGGTGTAGTGGTCAACAATTTTGGCATCGGGTTTGTTGAACTTTGCAGCGAGATGAGCTTCAGCCATCGCCAAGCCGACCCCATTGGCAATTCCCTGTCCCAATGGCCCAGTGGTTACTTCTACGCCTGGTGTTTCAAAGTTTTCTGGGTGCCCGGGAGTTTTAGAACCCCACTGACGAAACTGTTTGATGTCTTCTATCGTCACGCTGTCGTAACCAGTCAAGTGGAGTAGGGCATACTGCAACATACAGCCATGACCAGCAGACAGAACAAAGCGATCGCGGTTGAACCAATAGGGATTTTTGGGGTTAAACCGCATAAAGCGATCCCACAGCACAAATGCCATCGGAGCAGCACCCATTGGCAGTCCTGGGTGTCCAGACTTAGCCTTTTCTACGGCATCAATTGCCAAAAAACGGATCGAGTTGATACAAAGTTCTTCAAGGGTTTGGGTTGCAACAGCCATAATAAGATTGTTTTGAACGACGGGTTAGCACTCTTTTCAGTAGCTTTCCACTGTTGGGGATCAAATTTCCCCAAGACAGTATCCTCATCATCCCATTGGTGCTTGTTGACAAACAAGCCGTAGAATTGGGGATTTTTGATCTGGGATTTTAGATTTATTCTAGGAAGGATTGGCCAAAATAATCGGTTGTTAAAGGGACGGAACGTTGTAGCGAGCGTGTCACAGACACTACACTCTCCACAGAGTGGGGAAAAGGTAAAAGTTAAAGGGTAAAGGAATCAAGAAGCCTTTTCCCTTTCACCTTTAACCTTTTACCCAATTGAAAGTTTGATATCAAAATCCAAAATCGCCAATCTCAACCCTAGACATATTTCTTAAAGGCTAGCGTGACGTTATGACCGCCAAAACCAAAAGAATTGGATAGTGCTACTTCAACACGTGCCGGGCGACTAACATTTGGTACGTAGTCTAAATCACACTCTGGATCGGGATTTTCCAGGTTAATCGTTGGTGGTAGGTGGTCATTGGCGATCGCCATTACTGTTGCCACTGCTTCAATGCCACCAGAACCGCCCAGCAAGTGACCTGTCATCGATTTAGTGGAACTGATTGCTACTTTGTAGGCGTGATCTCCCAAGGCTTTTTTCATTGCTGCCGTTTCAGTCGAATCGTTGGCCGGGGTGCTAGTTCCGTGGGCATTGATGTAGTTCACCATCTCGGGAGTAAGTCCCGCGTCCTTGAGCGCCAACTGTATGGCCCTGGCGGCACCTTCTCCACCAGGTACGGGAGAAGTAATATGGTAAGCATCACAGGTCATGCCATAGCCAATTATTTCCGCATAAATTCTCGCGCCGCGACTGATGGCGTGTTGCAGTTCTTCTAAGATTAAAATTCCTGTACCTTCACCCATAACAAACCCGTCGCGGTCTTTATCAAAGGGACGGCTAGCATGAGCGGGGTCATCATTGCGGAAAGAAAGTGCTTTACATGCGGCAAACCCAGCGAAAGATAGGGGTGTAATTGCTGCTTCTGCTCCTCCGCAAATCATTGCTTGGGCATATCCGCCCTGAATCAGACGAAAAGCGTCTCCTATAGAGTTAGAGCCAGCAGCACAGGCAGTTACAGAACAAGAATTAGGCCCTTTTGCTCCAGTGTGAATTGCTGTTAACCCCGCTGCCATATTGGCAATCATCATGGGAATCATAAAAGGACTACAGCGGTCTGGTCCACGATTAAGGTAGACTGTTTGCTGCTCTTCCATTACCTTTAGACCACCAATGCCAGAACCAATAATCACACCTATTTGTTCTGCGTTCAGGTCATTAATGACTAACCGCGCGTCCGCTAGAGCCTGTTTTGCCGCCGAGACGGCAAATTGGGAAAACCGATCCATACGCTTGGCTTCTTTACGATCCAAGTAATCGTGCGGATCGTAGTTTTTCACCTCACCAGCAATACGGCAAGCGTGGCGAGAAGCATCAAACAAGGTGATTTCGCTAATGCCATTGCGCCCGCTCACCAATCCTTCCCAATACTCGGCTGGTGTATTACCAATCGGTGTAATCGCGCCAACACCAGTTACAACAACGCGTTTACGTATAAAATCTGTCATGACTCAGTTACAGGTGGCTCTCAATGCAGAAAAAAATAGGGCAATGGGGATTGGGGATTGGGGATTGGGAATTGGGCATCGAATTTGGGCATTGGGGATTGGACATTGGGCATTGGATTTTTTCTATACCCCTTGCCCATTGCCCATTGCCCCATGCCCATTGCCCCATGCTCCACGCCCATTGCCCCATGCCCTATTTAGGCGGATGCGGCAACTTTGTCGTTGATGTAATCCACTGCATCTTGAACTGTGGCAATCTTTTCGGCGGCTTCATCAGGAATTTCGATATCAAACTCTTCTTCCAAAGCCATTACCAGTTCTACAGTATCCAGGGAATCAGCGTTTAGGTCGTTGGCAAAACTGGCTTGGGGAGTGACCTTTTCAGCCTCAACTTCCAGTTGCTCAACAACGATTTTCTTGACTTTTTCAAAAATTTCCGCTTGGCTCATAAATGAAATTCCTCAACCAGTTGCTATAATCCGCTCTTTATGGGTGACATGGTTTTGAGCATATACATCTTATCTGAAAGCGCGATCGCATACACTCTTTAAATGGTTCTGTTTTGCAATTCTTACTAAATTTTTTTAAGAATATGCACCCCAGCATCAACAGTCTTGCAACCAACACCAACAAGCGATGATAAAACAGTTATTCTAGAGGCCTAATACCTCTAATTAACAATTTCTATGCTATCTCATACGTTGAAATACGCTTACTACCCTGGTTGTGTTGCTCAAGGAGCTTGCCGGGAACTTCATCAGTCAACAGTTGCTCTCACTAAAGCGTTGGGCATTGAACTGATTGAACTGAAAAAAGCTGCTTGCTGCGGTTCCGGCACTTTTAAAGAAGATTCCCAACTGTTGGAAGATACTGTTAATGCCCGGAATATTTCTTTGGCAGAAGAATTAAGTTTGCCTTTACTAACCCATTGCAGCACTTGTCAAGGTGTTATCGGTCATGTCGATGAACGCCTCAAAGAATGCCAAAAAACTAATCCCGATTATGTTGGCCAGGTTAATACCTTGCTGGAAAAAGAAGGCTGTTTGCCTTATCGAGGAACCACTGAAGTTAAACATCTCCTTTACGCTCTCGCAAAGGATTATGGTTTAGAAGAAATTCAACGACGGGTTAGTCGCAAATTAACTGGGCTAAAATGCGCTGCTTTTTACGGTTGCTATCTTCTACGGGCGAAAAAGTCCATGCTTGATGATGATCCCTTCCAGCCGGAGACGATGGAAAATGTCTTTCTAGCAGTGGGAGCAACACCAATTTATTACAGAGGTCGTACGCAATGTTGCGGTTGGCCCCTTGCCAGTTATGCCACCACCCAGTCGTTCAAAATGGCTGGAATGCACATTCAAGAAGCCTTAGAAACTGGTGCTGATTGTATGGTAACACCTTGTCCTCTGTGTCACCTGAACTTAGATTCTCGCCAGCCAGAGGTAGAAAAGGTAATTGGGCATAAGCTAGGTTTGCCAGTGCTGCACCTACCCCAGTTGATTGCCCTAGCAATTGGTATTAGTCCCAAAGAACTAGGTTTAGGACGGCACATTGTGTCTACTAAGCCAGTGCTAGAGAAATTAGGACTGTAATTTTAGTTAGTAGATAGTAGATAGTAGTTAGTAGGTGTATTTGACCACTAACCACTAACCACTAACCACTAACCACCAACCACTAACCACTAACCACTAACCACTAACCACTAACAGCCTTTATTGTTGATTAAAAGGTTGTTCTATTGGCGTAACTGTGACTGCCGAAGGTTCTGTTGGTGTAAGCGTGACTGCTGGAGTAGCAGGTATGTTATCTGCTTGTGGTTGTGATTTTGATGTCGATTCTGGAATGAGTGAGGAGGGGGTGAAAATTGATGTTGGTGCAGTTCCTGAGGATTTTGGTTCAGGTGTTGGTGTTATCGGTGTGATTGGTGTAAAATTTGGTGCGGGTGAAATTTCTGAGGATGGTGGCTCGATTTCTGGAGTTGGCATTGGTGTAAAGGTTGGTGTTGGTGTGGCTTCTGTAGCCGGTTTTGTTTGTGGAATATCAATAGGTTTGGGCGAGTAGTTTGGTAGTGGTAGAGCAGGTTCACTATTTGATTGTTTTGATCGCCTGGGTTTGACTTTTGTTGGTTCTGGGAAATCTGGTTTTAATGCCGGATCTATCCTAGGTGTGGTTTGGGGAATAGGTGACAGCTTAGGAGTGGGTATGAGTGTCGGTGCAGCAATGGGTGATGGCTCGGCAGTCGCTGTTGCTGTAGGCTTAGGTATCACTGATGGCTTGGTAGTTGTCTGAGGCTTTGTTGTGGCTGGTTGCGTAGGTGTGGGTGTGGAACGATGCCAGTTAAACCAAGCTAGCAATCCACCTGAAGCTAAAATTCCAGTGGTGATGATTCCTTTGGGCGAGAGTAAAAAGTTTTGCCGGTAATGCTCGGATGAAGGCAAAAGATCTTTCGTCACTATATTCATGCGAGTTAGTGGCGGTGATGAAGAGGGTGGTAGGGGTTTGGCAGCCTTTAGAGAACCTTGATGATTGATCCCAGGTTGATGTTGATGACCGTTTTTTGTCGAGCCAAAATTTGATGGAGGAGCAGTTTGCTGTGTAACAGGTTGAAGAGTAACAGTGATCTCTGTGTTTTGGTTTCCAGAGTTAGGAACAGTCACCTCAACTTGTTGCTGACTTTTCTGTTTTTCCTGGAAATTATGGTTTTCCCCGCTGCCATTTAGTAAACTTTGAGACTGAGAAATCGATAGAGATGGGAAATGATGCTCCTCCTGTGAGGAAAGTAAATTGAAATTGTGGCGAGTTACAGCAACTCCCGTTTCGTCATTCAAAGATTCCCGTAATTCTATAGCTCTAGTCAAATATTTAAGCGCAGTGCTATTTTCTTCTAGACAAAGGGCGCGAGTACCCAATTGATGCAATGCCCAAGCTTCTGAAGCTTTATCTCGTTCGGCTTGAGATGCTTGCAGTCCTCTTTGCAGCACTTCTTCCCACAAACCCCATCGCTTGCTCAAAGCGAGTGCACTTTCCATTAATTTAACCAAGCACAAGACATCCTGCCAACGGCTAGATCTGACTGCTACTTCTAAGATTTGCACGATCGCGTCAGCTTCTGAAAATAATGTTTTTGACTGCTTTTGATGCTGTTGTGCCCAATTTGTAAAGTAAGCGATCGCACTTTCTAGAGGTTCTTTTAGCTTCCATTCTGGTGGCAAAACTTCTGCTATTGTTTTGCAGATGCTATAGCGAGAGCCTTCCTGTTGGATGAGATGACGCCGAAGCAAATTCTCTAACATCTCAAGAGTGTTAGGTATTTGCGTAATAGCTGCGATCGCTTCCTCCGACAACCCTACGCCATCCATCAAAGCTAACAGAGCCAAAATGCTTTTTTGCGGTTCCCTCAGCGAGTCAATGATTTGTTGGATGATATATTTACCTGGTTCGGAAGTTGGCAATTGACTGACGACTTGGGCTAGCGTTCGCTTTTCTTCCAGCATGTAGGCGATCGCTAGCTGTATATGCATCGGATGCCCGTTTAAAATGATACACAATGATCTCGCAGCAGGTAATTCCTCCATAGTGAGGGAGCGCTGTATTTTTTCTTCTACAAAAACTAGAGCATCTTGGACAGACAGCCCAGACAGCGCGATAGAATATGCCTGTTTGTGAATACGCTGCTTTGAAGAAGCTAACACTAAGGTACAGTTGCTTGTAGCATTTCTCAACTGTTGCACTTCAGCTTGGATGAGTTTATTACCGTCATCCAGTAAGATCAGTACTTGTTTATCCTGAATTTTTTGCCGAATTTGGTTATCAGTAGGTTTATAAGGAATATTGCTTTCATAAAAAGCTTCCCAGATGGACTGGAGTAAATCGCCCACATACGGGTGAATAGGAGATAGGCGAATGACACCATCAGCGAACGCAGAATTGGCTTGTAATTCTTGCTCTAAACAACCTAATAAAAAAGTTTTGCCAAAACCTGCGGGACTATAAAATTCTACTGTTTGTCCAGATTCTAGGGCTGCGATCGCGTCTTTGATTGATACTTCACGCTCCAGTAATTTATCGCTCGGAGGTTGACGTATGAACACTGGTGCAGAACGCTTGTTTAAAGTGAGTTGCTCTTGTGTGATTGCTAATTCTGCGATCGCGCCGTAGCTTGCACCAACCTCGATCGTGTGATTCCCAACAGCCAGCTTACCAATAGTTTCTGTCTGTATATTTACTTTTAGACTGCTGTGCGGCATGGATTGTTCTCCAGTCATGAAGTCGAATTTTCCCCTATGTACCGCGATATTGCTATGATTTTGATATAGATTTTACATTCATTTTTTGTATAAGCAAATATTCAGTATTATTACTTGTATAATATTACTTCAGTACGTAAAAATTAACCATCAGTAGCTAGTAGTTGGTTGGTATTTGGTGATTTGTTGTCCCAATCACAAACAACAATAGACATCTCCGAAAATAAACCTCAAACCTTGCCCAGTCTGGACTGATATCTCATTTCTGGAGAGGTTCAATTGCTAGCCATAATAGTCATCACAAGAAATATGTTAGTTTGAACGCACCCCAACTAACCTTGTGGTATGGTTAGGGATTATTTCGCTATACAGCCTTAAGACTACACAACGTTCCCAGAGTAACTGGCGTCCTCAGTGTGTCGTTCTCCAGATCAAAGGTGCTAATCCGAAAAGTATTAGATATAAATATACCAAACTACTGACACACAAAAAAACTAAAAAAGGTGAGAAAAGTCCCACCCTCTTTATACTTACATTAACTTTCAGTAATCCTTCTCAGGAAAAAGTAAAAAGCTACGTATTATATAACGCCTCTTTTTACTTTTTATGGCTTTCTCCCCAACCAGTTAAACGACTTGAACAGACTTTGAATCAGGGAGGGAAGTTTTGCCATCTTCCAAATTAATTTTCACTACCTTCTTTTTAGCTTCTTCTACCTTTGGTAGTGTTAATGTCAAAACGCCATTCTTGAAATCAGCTTTGACTTGGTCATTATTGATAGGAACAGGCAGAGGAATTGTGCGTTGGAACTTACCATAGCGGAATTCAGAGCGTAAGTATCCGCGTTCTTCAGTTTTTCTTTCTTGCCGAGTTTCGCCGGCAATAGATACAGCTTCTCTTGCTACTTGAATGTCTAAGTCTTTGCCTTCAATACCCGGAATTTCAGCTCGCAAAATTAGTTGATCGTCTGTATCTTCCAACTCGATTGCGGGTGCCCAAGTTGTCGTATACTCACGATCAAATCCAGCAAGTTCGTCAAACATACGATCCATTTGACGACGAATTCTTTCCATTTCTTGGAATGGTTGCCAACGTACAAGTGCCATAAATTTTTAACCTCCTTGGAAACAGTATTACAACTGAATTGAAGGTAGATTCAAAAATTGTCTATCACTCTTAAGTAGTTTAGGCGTTTTTTCTATCGCCCTCATCTTTATATTTGCTGAAAATAGCAATTTTAGTAGTGAGGTAAACCCTACTTATTCAGGTTGTGGTTTCTAGATAAAAGTTAGTGGTTAGTGGATAGTGGTTAGTTGTTCTATTCACCACTAACTACTAACTACTAACTACTAACAATCATGATTTTTGTCCAATTTGGCGTTGCAATTGCTTTAGAGATTGATAAATATCCGGTAAACGAGGCAAAATAGCAGACACTTTCAGAAAAGTTTTGTGGGGTACGGCTGGGGTTCCGGAGACGATTTCTCCCGGTAAAACATCGCTGTGAATTCCAGCTTTAGCAGATGCGATCGCCCCATCCCCGATCTTCACTTGGTTGGCAATTCCTACTTGTCCCGCCAAAATCACGCGGTTTCCGATTTTGACTCCTCCTGCCATTCCAGATTGACCTGCTAATGCACAACCCGCACCAATTTGGCAACCGTGACCAATTTGTACTAAATTGTCAATAATTGTATGACGGCCTACCCGTGTTTCTCCTACGGCTGGGCGATCGATGGCGCTGTTACAGCCAACAACTACACCATCTTCTAAAACGGTGTAACCTGATTGTTCCACTTTTAACCAACCAGTGGCAGTGGGCACAAAGCCGAAGCCTTCAGCACCAATGACTGCACCACTGTGAATCTCGCAATCTGCACCAATCAGGGTACGTTCATGAATAGTGCAATTAGCGTGTAAAGTAGTGCGAACGCCTATCTTAGTATCAGGATAAATTACAACATTGGCATGAATACATGCGCCATTGCCAACTTCTACTGCTTGGTGAATCACCACATGCGGCCCAATGTAAACATCAGTACCGATTTTCGCGGTGGGATGAATTACAGCAGTAGGATGAATTTCTGGATCGGGACGCCAGGGTTGGTAGAAAAACTTGAGCGTTCTCGCAAATATCAGTTTTGGTTCTGGGGTTGCGATCCAGGCGATACCGCGCTCTTGCGCTTGTGCCTGCAATGCTTCATCTTGAGGCAAAATTAAAGCACTGGCACCTGTTTTGCCCACCATTGCCGCAAATTTTAACCCCTCAATATAGCTGATAGTACCACTTGTTGCTTCATCAACTGCTGCAACGCTTGTAATTTCTGGGTTATTGTCTTTATTTACATTGAGACTATTAGAAACAGCGGCGTCACCGAGTTTTGCTAAGATTTCGCTAAATTTCATAGTTATAAAAAAGTCCTTACATATCAAGAGGTGCTAGGAAATAAAAATTATGAATTATGAATTATGAATTATGAAATTTTCAGCATTCAGCATTCATAATTTTCACCTATTCCCCATTCCCTAATCTCTAATCCCTAATCCCTAGTTACTCCTTCAGTAGCAAATAATATAGAGTACCATTTCCACCTGTTATACCAGCGCGATCGCCAGCTAATTTACCAGTTCCCATAAAATAATCCACTCGTCCCGGCCCTTTGATGGCGCTGCCGGTATCGTGATCTAATACGAAGCGACTGACTCGACGAAAAACCAGTTTTCCACCGCTAGCAGCATAGGGAAATCTGGAGTTCACTATTGCTAGCGCTCCCGGAGGCATGAGAGATTTATCTGTAGCAATAGAACGCTCTGGCGTTACTGGTACACCAATACTTCCAGTAGCTGCTGTACCCCCAGTTTCCTTAAAAAAGACAAAGCGTTCCCAACGTGGTAAATAATTATTCAACTCGTTGGGATGTTGACGAAAGTACGCGATCACCTTGGGTAGCGTTAAACCTTCTAAGACTACCTTGCCATCATTAGCTAGTTCTTTACCAACACTAGTCCAGGGGTAATCAGTCCCTCCTGCATAGCCAATAGAGGTTCTTGTCCCATCGGTTAACCTCAACTGGGCAGAACCTTGAATTTGTACTAAATATGGATCTAGACGATCGCGGAACCAAAACAACTCTAAACCGTGTAATGGGCTTTTATCACCTAGTAAACCATCTTTGCCCTCTAAATCTATACGTTTGGGGTGCGGTTTCGCCCATTGGTCAAAGTCGGATGGCAATCGATAGACAGGATATTTATATACAGATGTACGAACGCGACTGGCAGTATAAACCGGCTCGTAATAAGCAGTGAATTTAACAGTGCCTTGACCGTCGTTACCGACTGATTTATAAAAGACAAACTCTTTCCGCACAGCAGCTTGCAGTTGTGCTGGTGATTTAGAACTAACCACCAACTGACGAAAACGCTGCAAGCTACGACGAACCCGATCAAGGGTAATTTCTGGAATGGGATAATTTTGATACGCTGCGATAGCCTTGGTAGTTGTCAGGTAACGCAAACTGTTGTCAATAGCTGTCAACAGAGCTTTGCGATCGCCTCGTTTGCCCTTTGTGCCCCAAATTTGTTCATCCCAACCCAAACATTGATAAGCAGGTGTACAGACTATTTCCAAGGTTATCGGTTTTAACGGTGGCTGTATCTCTGGCACGCTTATTGGCACTTGCGGTGGTGATTGTTCGGGGAAATTGCCTGGTAATGGCTGTGGTGTGAAGTTAGGAACCTGAGCCAATACTGAGCAAATAGGGTTGACAAGGAAAATTCCCAGACTCAAGGAAACCAAAGCAAGCGTTTTGTTCATAATTATGTAAATCTTTCCACACTAGAGCTAAAAAGTGGTTCTACTCGGATTGCCACAATCCGAGAGGGGCGCACTACCATGTATTCACCCTGAATGTTTTTGATCGGCACGTTGATAAAGTCATCAGAAGCAGATTTTGGCATAAGTTCAGCACTATACCATTTCTGAAATTCTTGAATCGTTGGAAAACGCACTTCTTCTCGATGACCGCTTGCCATTAATAGGTGCACTGCGTATTCATTTGGAGTTCTAGGCATATAATTGCATCATTTAAAACACATCCAACCCATTTTGGACTACGCACTGCCTGAATGGGAAGAGGAAAAACATACAGTAGTGAGCCGAACCAGGAGGATTTGAATTAATAACTTATCACCGATCGCCATTAACTCTTCAGTATTACTTCCGCCTATGACGGTTATTCCCCTAACAAGGGTTCCCTGGCGGGACTGGGGAGGTGGGGAGAGTGAGGGAAGAACCAATAACCACTAACCACTAACCACTAACTATTTTTTTCAAAACTTAATATTTTATGATCGTTAACTAAATAAATCTCAAAAACATAGGGCTAGTGTTACAGGATTTTAACTTTAAAAATATTAACCAGATTATAGAATTCAGTCAGTTAATTTCATCAAAAACTAAGCTTGTGAAAACCTTTGCTTTCCGCTTACTATTTCTTATTGATACTTTAAAAAGTAAAGTTTAGTTTCAAAAATAGCTACTCTCATCTAACCATGCTAATCTAATATTTAAAGCTACAAAGCTTCCCTGGCAGATAAAACAGCTAGTTGAAAAATAAAAAGAGGTAAAAACGCTGTTGAAGTTACATCTGTCTCGTAACGAGATAACAACACCTGACTCGAGAGATGATATTTCCTCATAGTGAGAGAAAGGGGGCGCTGTAACTGATTGGTATCACTGATTTAAAAGGTGATTAGCCCAGTACATCCCCGGCTAGAATTAGCAATGAGAGGAAATCACTCATCCGGTAGATGCTTGGGTGTTGTTATTTTTTTAAAACTATGCCTATAAATTAGCCCTGTCAAGGTGTGTTAAAAAAGTCCAATTTGCTTTTAAGGGACAATCTTGGTGATTTTACTTGGTGTCTTGGTGTCTTCGTGGTTAATAAAATTTATTTTTTCACCACAAAAGCACATAGACGCGATAGCAGTTTCCCGCAGGGTAGACACAAAGAAAACTTGATGCTAAAGCAGAAGATTGGAGTGATTCTACAACAAGCCGTCGTTATTATCGGCTGACTAGTTGTCACCACGCTAGAAGCTGTTGCTAGAAATGCAGAATTTGTTGTTAGCAACACGAGTGCGATCGCTAGGAACATTCAAACTGTTGTCACCAAAATTCAAATTGTTGTTAAGACTGCTGAAACCGTCGTTAGGACACAGGTATAGGACATAGCTATTACTCTTTTCTTAGTCTCCACCCAGCAATATTTTTGATTGGTCGAGTACTAGGTGTAAGGTGTAAGCTGGTACGAAGTGAATTAGCATCAGACAGTTAAAATAGCGCCTTATGTCAATAATTGCTCTTAGAGCATGGTATCTTGAGGATTACGAACCTATACAGGAAGTGGAAAAACGTCCGCCAGACATTCGCCTCAGCAAGAAAAGTCTGTTGAAATCAGGGCTAAGAGCGGATTTCTTAGAAGACAGCGAGGAAATAAAGAAATCGACTTGGTTCGAGCGCTATCTAGAAGGCGAGAATATTGAATTTTATATAGAGGGCAGTGGTGGCTACTGTGTAGCTAATATTGACTTGATTAGTCATGAAATTTATTTTACCAAACAGTCAGTATTAGGGCAGTTAGAACCAACTATTTTTTTCTGTTCTCAAACAGAATATCCACCAGCAACTGATGCTCTACGCGAGGTGTTAACGATCGGCTTAGAAAATTTAAATTTGCGATCGCGTTTACCCCTGAAATTAATAGAATCTTATCGCCCCAAAGATGGTTCTTTAAGGCTGGGAAGTGCCATGATGCGAAAAATCCGTAAGAGTTTGTTGTTTATTGCAGATGCTACACCCATTGCAAGCATTGAGGGCAAACAAACTGCTCAATTAATTCCCAGTCCAACTGTTTGTGTTGAAATTGGTTATGCGATTCAAAGTAAACGAACTGAACAAATTTTACTTGCACAAATGCAGCGTCCTGATTTGTCAGGAAAGTTTCCCTTTGACTTGCCACCAACACAAATTTTACAGTTTCAAGACAGTATAGAATTGAATAAAATTTTACTGCAAACAATTGAAACTCAACTTATGCGATTTAAATTGTTTTTTTGATAAAAATTGGTTAGTAGTTAGTAGTTATAGGACTAGTATTTGATTTTTGAAAAGATACGTAGGGGAGGCAAAAAGGGGTGTGGATTTTCCTCCCCCTTTATTGCCGTTGCGTTAGCCTTTGGCGTAACGCACCATTCTATATTTTTGGTGCCGTACTCTCGCCGATAACTTAGATTTTTTCAATAATCAAACCGGATTCCTATAGTAGTTAGTTGGTAATTAAACCGATCTGATTTGCATTTAAGCATAAAAGCAGGGTCTGTTCTACTCTACGGAAAGCCGCCCCAAGCGCATTTACGATAGCGTAATGCACCCAGAAGCAGATCAATGGTGCGTTACGAGTAGCGCTAACACACCTACCCCTACCATCTACCATCCGCAAATCAAATGACGATTATCTTAGTAGATAGTAGTTGGTAGTTTATTAATGTAGTTTGACAAATAACCACTAACATAACAGTTTCTTGACACTATTATCAAAAAATCCGCACCAAGGTAGATTCAAAAATATTCAATATATCGCACATATAGCATTTAGTGATCTAGCCTTTGTTGGCAACAAATTTTGAAATTTACCGCGCCAGATAGATACGGTAACAACATTATCAATGCAAAAAGTCAACTGCTTGCTTCAGCACGATTTACATCAAATCTCTTCACGTTTACTAATTGCACAATTTGGAAGTGTAGTCGCGATCGCGATCGGCTGCTTGGTAATGCTTGGCTGGTGGCTCGACATCAATGTTTTGAAGAACTGCTTTTATCTCAGCCAAGTGACGATGAAGGGAAACACAGCGCTGTGTTTTCTGCTATCAGGCTTATCGCTATGGTTGTCTTTAAGAGGAGTGGGAGAAACAAGGAGAAGGAGAGGGGGAGAGAGGGAGAGAGGGAGAAACTTTCCAACATCTCCCCCACTCCTCCACTCCCCCACTCTTCTACTCGCTCGCGCGTGTGCATTTGCTGTTTTTATAATTGGGGCACTGACATTAACTCAATACTTGTTTGACTGGAATCTCGGAATTGATCAGTTGCTATTTAGTGAAGAAGTAAATCCCATGTTGACATCCCAACCAGGACGCATGGATTTGAATACAGCATTAAGCTTTATACTGATCGGCAGAGCCTTAGAGCTTGTGGAAAAACCAAAAACCCGTCGTAGCGATTGGTATGCTCAGATTTTCGTCTCAATCGCAGTTGTCATTGCTTTGCTGGCTTTGATCGGTTATGCCTACGAAGTGCAACTCCTGTACGGCATACTTCCCAACGTCACATCAATGGCATTGCATACGGCGCTGACATTTATAATGCTTTGTATTGGTATTTTGTGGGCGCGGCCAGAACAGGGGCTGATGCGAGTAGTGACAAGTTCAACTGACGGTGGTTTGCTGGCACGTCGCTTGTTGATTATTGCGATCGCAGTTCCTTTAGGGACAGGATGGTTAATTCTGCAAGGACAAAAAACGGGACAGTACGATACAGCATTTGCGATCGCGCTGTTTGCGATTATTGTGATTGTGTTTTTTGCGATCGCCATCTGGCAAACTGCGGCAGCTGTTCAACGGCTTAGTGTGCAGCGCGATCGCGTTAAACTGGCACTGAAAACAAATATAGAAAAACTGAAGAGTTTTGTAGAAGCAAATGTCGTCGGCATTTTATACGGTGACGTTTATGGTGGTGTTCAGCAAGCAAACGATAAATTTCTCCAGATGATTGGTTATACGCAACAGGAACTACATGCAGGCAGGATCAGCTGGAAAGAGATTACACCACCAGAGTATTTGGATTTGGATGAACAACGGATTGCCGAGGCTAAAGCTAACGGTGCTTGTACACCTTACGAAAAAGAATACATTCGGCGTGATGGCAGCCGCATTCCGGTTTTAGTAGGTTATACGTTAGTAGGAGAGAAACGAGAAGAATCTGTGGCGTTTATCCTAGATTTGAGCGATCGCAAGCAGACAGAAGCAGCGCTACTCCAAAGCGAAGAGCGATTTAGATTGGCGGTTGATAACATGCCAGATGTTTTTGCTATTTACGATGCTCAACGTCGGTTCCAGTATGTCAATACAGCCGCTTTGCAGCATTCTCACAAGCCTAAAGAGGAAATTCTCGGACGTACTGATGAAGAAATCTTTCCTCCTGAAGTCACACAACTTTATCTGCCCATTCTCCTCCGGGCAATTGAAACACGCACAACCCAAACAACAGAAGCCAAAATAACTTTACCTAAAGGTGGCACTTTCACTGCGTTAATCAAGTATGTGCCAGTTATTGACGATCAAGGAGAAATTTATCAAATTTTGGCATTTGCTGAGAACATCACAGCACGCAAGCAGGTAGAAGAAACACTCCTTAACCAGCAAAAATGGTTGGAAGATGTACTCAACCTCATGCCAACGCCGCTAGTGTTGATTGAGCCTGGAACCGCACGGGTGACTTTTGCGAATAGAGCCGCAGACGAAGTAGCTGGGGGCAAATTTCCCAAGGCAGATTCAGCCGCAGACTATCATCATCTTTACTACTCAACTGACGCTGCCGGCAATCCCATTCCCGACGAACAAGCACCGGGAGTACGAGTGGCGCGTGGTGAACGCTTGGATGGAGTAGAGTTGGACTGGCACACAAGCGCGGGTGTCCGCTCTTTGTTGATATATGCCGATACACTGCCAGCGATGCACGGGCACCAAGCTACATGTGTACTGACATTTCAAGACATTACCAATCTCAAGCGAGTTGAAAAAGCGCTGTCATTGGGCTACAAACGCCTACAGCTCTTATTTGGCACAGCTAGCGATTTACTTTCCAGCCAAGAGCCAGTTGCACTAATTGAAAGTTTGTTCCGAAAACTTTCGGAGCAGATAGGTTTAGATATTTACTTTAATTTCTTAGTTACTGAAAACTCCCAGATCATGCAGCTAGCTTCTTACTGCGGTATTGATGCAGAAATTGCTAGAGCAATTGAGTATTTAGAATTAGGTGACGGGATGTGTGGTACTGTCGCACAGGAGCGCCGTCTTATTTCTGTAGAAAATGTCAAGCAATCAAATGATCCAAAAACTGAATTCCTGCGTTTTATTGGTGTTACGGCTTATTATGGTTATCCGTTGATAGCACAAGGGCAACTTTTGGGTACTCTGTGCTTTTGCAGCCGCAGCCGTTTGCGGTTTTCCCAGAATGAAATGGGGATGATGCAAGCAGTTTGCGATCAGATTGCGATCGCTATGGAACGAGCTAGGTTAATTGCTTCGTTGCAGCAACAAACCGAGCAGTTGCAAGAAGCGAACCGCATGAAAGATGAGTTTTTGGCGATACTATCTCACGAATTGCGATCGCCTCTCAACGCTATTCTGGGATGGGCGCAACTGTTGCGATCGCGCAAACTCAACGAAACGCAGATTACCAAAGCAGTAGAAACCATCGAGCGCAACGCCAAAGCACAAACACAGTTAATAGGAGATTTGCTAGATATCTCGCGGATTATCAGAGGTAAATTGCGTCTCAATGTTCGCAGTTGCGATTTGATTGCGATTATCGAAGCTGCCCTAGATACAGTACGGTTAGCAGCACAAGCAAAAGACATTGATATTCAGACTGATATCGATCCTGCGGCAGCACTAGTTTCTGGTGATTCAGAGCGCTTACAGCAGGTAGTTTGGAATTTACTATCCAATGCCATCAAATTTACACCTACTGGCGGCAGGGTAGAAGTGCGCCTAGAACAAAAAGATGGGGAGATAGGGAGATGGGGAGATGCGGAGAACATCAAATCAGATGCTCCCTACCACCCCACCACCCCACCACCCCATCACAAAAACCGCTATGCCCAAATCACAGTCAAGGACACTGGCATCGGTATCAGCCCTGAGTTTATTCCTTATGTGTTCGATCGCTTTCGGCAAGCAGATAGTTCTAGTACCAGAATGCATGGCGGACTAGGGCTGGGGTTAGCGATCGTACGCCATTTAGTAGAAATGCACGGTGGTAGCGTCCACGTTGAAAGTCAAGGAAAAGACCAAGGCGCAACCTTTACAGTCAAGCTACCACTCCTCAAAGGTCAAGAGTCAATATTTAATACTTTCTCCCCCTCCACTACTCTCCCCCTCTCCCTCCTGGATGGCGTGCGCGTGCTAGTGGTAGATGACGAAGTTGATACTCGCGACTTTCTGGTTACGGTACTCCAGGAATCTCAAGCGGAAGTTCAGGCAGTGGCATCAGTGCAAGAAGCACTAGAAGCAATAACCAACTGGAAACCAGATGTATTGGTAAGTGACATTAGTATGCCCCAGGAAGATGGTTACTCCTTAATCCGCAAACTGCGATCGCGATCGCCAGAACAAGGCGGAAAAATACCAGCAGCAGCCCTAACAGCTTATGCAAGAGCCGAGGATCGGCGTCGGGCCATACAGGCAGGTTTTCAGTTACATATGCCCAAACCTGTCGATCCATGTGAGTTAGTCACAGTGGTAGCCAGACTTGTAGGACGAACTTAGTTTACACAGCTTTGCGTAAATATAGTAGCGATTTTAACGCAGAGGCTCGCAGAGTAAGCGCAGAGGCTCGCAGAGTCTTAATCCACTGAAGTCGAAACTAATGCTCTAACTTTAGCAGCAGAATCTTGTTGCAATGCTGTTGTTGCGATCGCCTCTGCTTGTGTCATTGTCAATTGTGCGATCGCAACTTTAAATCCAGGGATAGCGTGGGGATTTAGACTAACTTCATCTAGCCCCAATCCTAATAAAATTGATGCTGCCAAAGGGTCTGATGCCATTTCACCACACAACCCTACCCATATGCCAGCAGCATGTCCAGTCTGGATGGTTTGCTGGATCATTCGCAACACTGCGGGATGGAAGGCATCAGCCAAATTTGCTACTTTTGGGTTGGTGCGATCTGCTGCCATCACATACTGACTGAGGTCGTTAGTGCCAATGCTAAAAAAGTCTACTTCTGCGGCTAACTGGTCGGCAATGGCAACCGCTGCTGGCACTTCTACCATGATGCCCACTTCCATTGTTTCATCAAAAGCGATACCAGCCTGACGTAGTTCGGCTTGCACTTCAGTTAGGATAGCTTTTGCTGCTTGTATTTCTGCTACAGTGGCAATCATTGGAAACATGATTTTGATCTGGTGTCCGAAACTGGCTCTTAAAATTGCCCGCAACTGAGTTTTCAACACTTGCGGACTATCCAGACAAAAACGAATACCGCGCCAACCTAAAAAAGGATTAGTTTCAGACTGTATTCCTAAATAGGGAAGTGATTTGTCTCCGCCTACATCGAGAGTGCGAATGATCAAAGGACGGGTATCTAAAATTTGAGCGATCGCTTGATAAATTGTTAGTTGCTCTTCTTCCGAAGGAGCAGTTGTACGATTAAGATAAAGAAACTCGGTGCGAAGTAATCCTACACCCTCCGCGCCTAATTTCAGAGCTTGTTGTGTATCAGCTACACTGCCAATATTCGCAAATACAGTAATAGCGCGACCGTCGCGAGTTAAACAAGGCTGGCGTGCAATGTTCAATGCTTGTTGTTGGGCAGCTTGCTGTGTTTCACGTTTTGCTTGCAGCGCTGCTAAGATGTCTGGTTCTGGTTCTATCCATACCCTACCCGTCTCACCGTTTATGGCGAGGAGGGTTCCATCTGCAAGTTGCAATATCTCTGCTGGTAAACCAACGATTGCAGGGATGCCCAATGAACGGGCAAGGATGGCACTGTGGGAAGTAGCACTACCCGCAGTAATACAAATGCCCAAAACTTTTGTTGGGTCTAACCCTGCTGTATCAGAAGGATTTAAATCAGCAGCAACTAAAATCGCAGGTTGGGATATCTCCACAGCAGTTACAGGAGCACCAGATAATACTCGTAACACTCGCTGTCCCACATCGACGACATCAGCTACTCGCTCTCGTAAATAGGGATCGTCAAGGTGATGATAGTTACTTGCCACCTCATCTACAACTCCTTGCCAAGCGGCTTCAGCATTGAGATGGTGGGTAAAGACGCGTTGCTGTGCTGCTTCAATCAGGGTTGGGTCTTCTAGAAATAACAGATGGGCATCAAATATAGCTGCTTCTGCATCACCAATTTGAATTGATGCGTTTGAGAGCAAAGTCTGAATTTCCTGTCGAGCAGTTTGTAGAGCTGATTGTAAACGTTGCCACTGAGACTCAGGATTTTCTACGTGATATTCCTGTATTGATATAGGGGTGATTTGATGTAAGACAAGGGGTATTTTTCTAAATTGGAAGCTGGGTGCGATCGCGACTCCGGGCGAAGCGGGAATGCCTTGCAGGGAAGAGGGGGGGAGAGGGGGAGTGGGAGAGGGGGAGATGGAGTGAGATTCTAAAGCGCGATTATCTTCGCCAAAGTTGCTTTCAATTAATGCTTGCAATGTAGCTAGTGCTTCATCTGCATCGGAACCAGTTGCAGTGATGATTATTTCGTGTCCTTGACGCACCCCTAGCATTGCCACTTGGTTAATGCTGTCAGCACGGACAAAATCACTACCTTTTGTAACATTACGTACCTTTACTTGCGATTGAAACCGGGCAGCACATCCCACAAATCGAGCTGCTGGACGGGCATGTAATCCTAGCCTATTGCTGACAGTCAGACGAATTTCTTTTGTGTTTTGTTTTTCTCCCCTCTCCGCTAGTGGAGAGGGGTAGGTGGTGAGGTGGTCGACTACACCTAATTGAGTCGCTTTTGCTATTAATGCTCCCTGTGCTTCGGCGATTACTTGCTGAATATTATTACCAGCTGCGGCTGCGATTGTTGCGGCGATCGCACCTTCTACCAGAGGTGCAGCACACAGGTGTACTTTCTGTTGATGTTCTTCTGGGAGAAACTCCAACGCCATTTCCGCACTCATCAAGGCGCTACCCAGATCCATTAACACGAGGACACCATCATCACTGTAAACAGATGCGATCGCGTTATAAACCTGCATAGCATCTGTACCTAGCGGGTTTTCTGGATCGTCAATTCCTGCTGCCACGGCTAAAGGGACTTTGCCCTGAACCATTTGGGCTGCTAGCTCCCGCACACCTTCTGCTAACCGTTTGCTGTGAGAAACAATGACAATTCCAACCACGGCAACACCGTTAATTAGTTTTGAGTTGAGATTTGAGAATGCTTCCACCTACTTATGGGGAATATATCAGAATATGGGCAACTTATCAGCAAACTGTAATCTCAAAACATTATTTGTTTTAACTGCGATCGAAAATATCATCTCAATCTGGGAATGTAGCAGTTTCTTAATTTTGACTTTATGTAATCAACAGACTTTCAATACTTTAAAGTAAGGTCAAAGTGAGCGAAATCTCTCAACTCCTTTCAACTTGGCATCAAATGTGGCAGTTTCACTACATCCAGCTTCTTTATCCAGCCCCTTCATCACAAGCTTCCACCAGACTGTTCAATTGCTGCATTCATCTCTTCGATAGATACTGGTTCCCTTCCTGGTTGGTGGAGGATACCGGACAATTCTTCAACATGCACATTCAGCGGTTGAATGTAGACTCTACCATCAGCTTCGACAATGAAACTAATGCGATCGCCTGGACGTAAGTTAAGTTTATCTCGAATTTCTTTTGGGATAGTTGTCTGGCCTTTACTAGTAATTGTAGTAATAGACATAGGTTTTCCTTACTTTTAAACTTATTTCTTACTTTATGGTAAGGATTAAATCTAAATTCATCAATATGGCTCTGTTTTACTTAAACTTGGGCACTTATCATCTTGGCTTGACTGAAGGTTTTCCCTGTGTTCGCGCTGATGCTGATGTCAGCAATACACCAATGGTGTCTGCTTTTCAACGTGCTCGATATAGGCAGTTCGCGATCAGACGCAAGTACCGCAAACACAAGCTTTATGAATTTGTATGAACTTGGTGACAGCGTGGTAGTGCGGTCACTTTCTCTTCACATTTATCGCAAATACTAAAAATATCGACCTGCTCGACCGAAATCGACATGTTACTGATAAGGAGTCTTTCTTATGGTTGGGTTGATAATTACTTGGTTAGTAACAGCTATCAGCTTTTTGATTATTTCTAGACTACCAATAGGAGTAGAAATCGACAGTTTTGGAAAAGCGTTAATTACCGCCGCAGTTTTTGGAATATTGAATGCACTTTTACTTCCCGTTTTAACCTTTTTTACCTTGCCATTCATTATCCTTACCATAGGCTTATTCTTTTTTGTTCTAAATGCAATTATCTTTGGGTTATCAGCTGCTATAGTGCCTGGTTTTCGCTTAAGATACGGTTTTTGGAGCGCTTTGCTTGGTTCAATCGCTTTGGCAATTATTAATTCCATTCTCTTAAGGCTCATAGCACCACTGACTTGATCAAAAAAGCGAGTGTTTCATTTGGAATAACTAATCAAGACAAAGCATAAGATTGTGAATTTAAGGCAAAAATTTATGATAATAAAATTTTTGCGACAACAAATTGTTTTTTTGATAGGTGAATTGGTCGGAAATCAACAGGCGATTGCAAGCTGTATCGCAACAGCAAGGTTAAGAGGTATGCGCCGATATTGTCACTTCCATTTGGCGCAAACAGCTTAACATTCCCTACGAACCTTGGCGTATAGCTCATGGCATCTTAGCAGTTATTATCGTTGGATTTGGTTTGGGACATGCCTTGGGTGTGGGTAACTACCTAGGGCTGTTTTGGAAAGCAGTGATCTGGACTGGTATTGCAGTAGCTGCGTTGTGGTTATTAATTTACGTCCGCTTGGTCAAACCCTACTTTATGCAGAAAAAACCTTACTTGGTAGAAATGGAACACTATAACCTTGTTTAACTCAATTTATAGGTTGATGCTTGATAGCATCATGCATTAGCTATGCGTTTATGCCGCATTGCCAAATTTACTTCCGTAGTAATTGTTTCTATCTTATTTGTCTGGATGTTGTCTCCCGCAACCATCGTACCCCCTGCTGACCCTACCGAAGCGATCGCTATCTATGTCACAGACCACGGCTTGCATTCCAGACTGGTTTTACCCAGTGGCAACGGCGAATTAATCCAGTATGCTTACGGTGATTGGAATTATTTTGCGCTAAATCAGCAGGACTTAAGAAATGGGGCGGCGGCACTTTTAGTACCAACTCAAGGCACTCTCGGTCGGCGAAAATTTAGCAATATCGCTGAACTCCAGCAAATCATTCAACAGCAAGATTACACCCTATTAAGTTTAGAAGTTGCGCAAGCCAAAGTAACACGGCTGTTGAAATTATTAGATGAACGTTTTAACCGCAATATTGAAACGAGCATCGAAAATCCACAAACAGGTTTAACCTTAGTCCAAGATGACCAAGACTATACCTTGTTACACAATAGCAATCACGAACTAGTTGAGTGGCTACAAGATTTGGAATGCCGAGTTCATGGCTTTATCATGTGGGCAAATTTTCGGGTAGAACGTCCATAAGATTAATGCTTTATCTCATAAACACAAAGTATACATCTTAAAAATTAACTATGAAAGAAATCTACACAGAGATCGAGATTCAAGCACCGGATAAGCAGGTTTGGAAAATACTCACCGATTTTGACAGTTTTCCAACATGGAATCCCTTTATCCGTCGAGTCAGTGGAGAGGTTAGAGAGGGCGCACAACTGGAACTACAAATTAAGCCTCCAGGAAAAAATGAGATAACTTTTAAACCGACAGTTCTTAAAGCTATGCCAAATCGAGAATTAAGCTGGTTGGGTCATTTTCTCATACCAGGGCTGTTTGATGGCGAACACATTTTCGTGATTGAATCTCTGGAAAGAAATCGCACTCACTTCATTCAAAGGGAAGTTTTTAGAGGGTTACTTGTTCCGTTATTTGCACACCAACTTGATACAAACACGCGCCAAGGTTTTGAAGAAATGAATCGTGCCTTGAAAATGCGATCTGAACAATCAGAAGCTGTAGGAAAAGTATAGAATTTGATTCTTTTGCATTTTAAAAATCTTAAATCTAAGGCTTTGTTATGCGTTACAGTATTATGCTTCAATTAGTAGCAACTATCACCTTTATTTTTCTCAGTACTGCTGCTTTATTTGCCTGGTTGCAATACCGTCCAGCTCCAGAAGAAACAAATACACAGGGCAGAATTTCATATATTCCTACTCGTTTTCCGACATAAATTGATTCATATCTTGCACACCTATACAACAGCCCGGAAACAGGTAGGGCTAATTCATAGTCAGCAGAGAAAAAAGTAACTCAAGATTATGGCGGAGAAATCGTAGTGCTTTGGTCAAACAAGGATAACCCGAACTTCGCAGTATTAGAGACCCCGCCCTTAAGGACGGGGACTTATTGACAATAGTACGGATAATAGACCAGTTAGTAGCAGAATTATAAGCTCGAAATCGGGCAGTATCTTCAAAAAAGACAACATCTTT
>NZ_JACAEU010000066.1:0-18665 GCF_013388695.1 Fischerella sp. | reverse complement strand
TATGAATTTACAATTCACGGGTATGTAGAGACGTAGCATTGCTACGTCTCTACAATGATTTGGCATCGAACTACAAAAATGTATGCACACATAATTCATGACCAAATTCAGCAACGCCGTATTCCACATTCGAGAAAGAGATGGTTGCGTCAGGCGATCGCACCTGCAAGATTCTGGCTTTGGTGTTTGCTAATTCTTGGCTAAAATTCAGTTTTATAAAGTTTTTTGGCTTTTTTTCTATTTTTCTCCCCAAAGTGCATAATTTGTTTTGTTCACACCAATCAGCAATACAAAAGGAAAGCTCTCATGCTTAAATTCAAGCCTACCAGTTGGTAGGGTTTCGCATCATTTCGGGATAAATACACATCATTAATTTTTTGTCAATACTTAAGTTCTAAATATGACTAAAATCACTATCAACGGTATATCGCTCGATCCAGAAGCCCAAAGAAGCGTGATGAATGCTACTGGTCTTATTAGTCCCGACAGTTCCCAGTCAAATTATATTCTCGTCCAAACAACTCAACCGCTCAACCGAGACCAGAAAAATCAGCTAGCAGCTTTAGGGGCTGAAATCTTAGAGTTCGTGCCAGAAAATACCTATATCTGTCGTTACGAACCCGCTAATCTCAATGCTATCCGGGATCTGCCGTTCGTCGAGTGGGCAAACGTTTATTTAGAAGGCTTTAAAATAGCACCTCAACTACGTACTGCTACACCAACTAGAAACACAACAAATTTACTGGCTCTCGGCAGTGTGGACAGAGTCATTGCCCAACAGCCAAAACAAGTAACAGTCGTATTTCATAATAATGTTTCTATAGATGAGGAGCTGCGCGATCGCGTTGCTGCTGCTGCTAGACTCAACCCTGAAGATCTGCAATTTAGTGGCAATTCGGTGAGACTCACCGTTCAACCCCAGTATCTTGAGGAACTGGCAAACATTGATGAAGTGCGACACATTGAAGAGTTTGTTCCCCGACAGCTTTTTAATAACGTGGCAGTAGGAGTTATTAATGCTGATAAAACTCATAGTACAGCCAATCTTCAAGGAGCAGGTCAAGTTGTCGCAGTAGCCGACACTGGTTTCGACAAAGGTTCAACCACAGACGTTCATCCGGCGTTCACAAACAAAGTCCTCAAGCTTTACCCTTTAGGGCGATCGACTGCTAACGATCCGAATGGACACGGTACTCATGTAGCTGGTTCGGTTCTTGGGGATGGTAACTCGCCAACAATGGGCGGTTCAATTCAGGGAACAGCCCCAAAAGCTAAGCTAGTGCTTCAGTCTGTTCTGGATCGGCGAGGAGGATTAGGAGGACTTCCCAACGATTTGAACGACTTATTCAAAGTACCTTACGAGAATGATGGAGTTCGCGTTCATACAAATTCCTGGGGGGCTCCAACACGCGGGCTATACGATACATCATCTCGACAAGTAGACCAATTCGTCTGGACTCATCGAGATATGGTCATCTGCTTTGCAGCAGGCAATGAAGGTATTGACAGAGATGGCAATGGGGTCATCGATAACGGCAGTATCGGTTCACCTGGAACGGCAAAAAATTGTATCACAGTTGGAGCCACAGAAAATCAAAGGCCAGACCAATCGAAACCATATAGAACTTTGGGTCGCTATACAGTCGATCCCATCGCCTCTGATGGATGGTCTGATAACCCGGAAGGTTTAGCCGCTTTCAGCAGCCGAGGGCCAACTCAAAATCAGCGCATTAAGCCAGATATTGTCGCTCCTGGAACAGCTATTCTCTCGGCAGCTTCGCGAGATGCAAGACACAATTCGTTCTTTGGCACATCTACAGATCCTCTTTATACTTTTTCGGCGGGAACCAGCATGGCTACACCTTTGGTAGCAGGCTGCGCGGCGGTGGTGAGAGAGTATTTTCTCGCTCAACATAGCTACCAGCCTAGTGCAGCTCTTGTCAAGGCAATGCTGATCAACGGAGCAAAAGATATCTCTGGTCAATACGTTCCTTCTGAAGCAGGAGAGATTCCCAACTTTGCAGAAGGATTTGGTCGCGTTGATTTAGCAGCTACTGTAGGGCCAAGGGGCGAGAATGAACAGGTCATCTTTAAAGACGAAAACACAGAACTTGATACTGGCGAAGAGGAAAAAACTGAAGTAGAACTCAGTGAATCCAGATCCGATCTCAAGGTTACTTTAGTGTGGACTGATTACCCTGGCGAGGCACTTCAGAATGACCTGGATTTGATTGTGCGAACTGCGGATGGTCAGGAACGACATGGAAATCTGCCACCGACATCAACAGAGTTCGATCGGCTAAATAATGTTGAACAGGTGATTTGGAGCGATATACCTGCTGGGAAGGTTGAGATATTGGTGCGTGCCTATCGAGTCCTATATCCACAATCTTATGCATTGGTTGTGCGAACTTCTCCGTGAGATTCTCCCCGCGCCGCTTCTTCGAGGACGGCGGGGGCTTCTCATGCCCTAAAATAATTACGCTCCAGCACCGAATTGATTGTTATGAATAATTTACAAAATATAAGTAATAACACTTATGATTTAGTAGTAATTGGTGGCGGCATCAATGGTGCTGGTGCAGCACGGGATGCAGCGCTACGGGGACTCAAAACGCTCTTGATTGAGAAGAACGACTTTAGCAGCGGCTCGACAAGCTGGTCAACACGGCTAATTCATGGCGGGTTGCGCTATTTAGAATCTTTTGAATTTGAGTTGGTGCGTGAATCTTTGCGAGAGCGGGAAATTCTCTTGCACATAGCACCCCACTTGGTAAAACCGCTGCTGCTGACAATTCCGATTTATAGCGATCGCTCTCGTCCTTACAGGAAAATCCAAGCTGGGATGGTTCTCTACGATATTTTGAGCTTTGATAAAACCCTATTGTCTCACAGAATGCTACCGAAGCGGAAGTTTCAGCTGTTATTTCCTGACCTGGATTTTGAGGAGTTGCGCGGTGGTGCTCAATACTATGATTGTCAAGTGGCTTATGCTGAGAGGTTGTGCCTGGAGAACATCCTCGCAGCGCAAGCAGCAGGAGCAACGGTGCTGAACTACGTGAAGGTGAAGCAACTGCATCAGCAGAACAATAGGATTGTTGCTCTTACCTGTTCTGATTGCTTCACTGGCGAGGAAGTGACTGTGAAACTGAACTCGCGCACTGTGGTTGTAAATATGTCTGGCCCTTGGGTAGACCAAATTTTAGATTCGATTACTCCAGATGGATCGACACCAAGCAGCAGTGGGAGTAAAAAAATCGGTGCTACCAAGGGTAGCCATATCATCGTCGATCCCTTTGTTGGCGCACCCATGACTGCACTGTATGTAGAAGCCAAAACAGATGGTCGTCCCTTCTTTATCGTGCCTTGGCTAGGTAAATACCTAATTGGAACCACAGATAAGCGCTTTCACGACAATCTTGACCAAATCAAGGCTGATAACAGTGAGATTGACTATCTATTAACTGAAATCAATCGCATTATTCCCATCGCTCGGTTATCTCGTCAGGATGTGAAATTTACTTACTCTGGTGTTCGTCCTTTACCTTGGGAAGAGAGTAAGCAACCTGGGAAAATAACTCGCAAGCATATCCTTTACGATCATACCAAAGAAGGGATTGTTAATCTCATTTCTTTGATTGGCGGTAAACTCACAACTTATCGCCAAGTTGGCGAAGAAATAGTTGATGCAGTCTACCGAAAATTAGGTTCTCAAGCTCCTGTTTGCCCAACAAAGCAGAAACCCCTACCCGGAGCCATATTACCCAACGATCCTCGCCTAAAGAAAGCCCTTGATGACTATAGCGATGTTATCCCACCAACTTCAATTCATCACTTATTTTCAATCTATGGGGCAAAAGCTGTAGAGGTTTTAGCCTTGACGGATAAGTCATCCGATTTAGCCGAAGCGATCGCCCCTGAATTACCAGATATTAAAGCCCAGATTGTCTATGCTGTAAACTCAGAGTTAGCACGGACGCTGGTAGATATAGCCCGTCGCCGCACAAGCTTGGCAATGCTTAGTCATTATGGCTTGGACTTGCTGCCTGTGATGACCGAAATACTGGCTAAACACTGCGGCTGGAGCACCCAGGATTGCGATCGCCAAATCAAAGATTATCATACTTACATCCAACAAAATTGCATTCCCGATTACGAGCTAAGTGAGCAAAGTTAAATAATCAGTCGCCCCAATTTCCCCCTAAACTCCCGCACCCACTTCACAAGCTGGCATTTTCAGATCGGAAAGTTTCCCTTTTTGCACAAAATATTCGGATTGAAAAGCTGATAGCTGTATTAAAAAGTAAGTCGATATCGCTGGCTAGCTCATTGCCTAAATGAGAGTTTGAGGCTAAAATCGGTGTTTTAATAAGAAAGCCCCAGCGGAACTGGGGTTGATAAGAACGTTTCCTCTCGTCACTATAATCACCTAGTGAAGATTCGGGAATAGGGAATCTCTCCAAGAAATTGGGTAAAAATTAACCCCGGCCACACCGGGGTTAATTGTTGTAATAGCGCCTAAAAACATTACCAGAACTGGATAACAGAGCATATAGAGCGAACGTATGAGATGTATAAGATATTTTTTTGCAGTTATTTTTTGTCATTTTTAAATGAATTTTTAACATGAAAAAATGACAAATCAGAGGAAATTTAGCCTGCTGGTAGTGCAGAAATTAGTATATAGCAGTCCTAAATCATTCGTGAAAAACAATATTCCCGACTTCTCACCAGAAGTCAAGGATCTGTATCCAAATCAAATAGGATTGCTATAGTGAACTAGTGGCGTGACCGCCTTAAAATAGTGCATTATGATTTTCTTGTGGAACAGGCATCTTGCCTGTTCTGGGCGGGCTAGAAGCCCACCCCACAATAGTTATATTTATTTATGCACCAAATTAGCCCGGTTCTTGGTGCATTACGCTATCAAGCTTACGATCCAATCACATCAGCTTGTTCGACTATCTCTTCTGCTTCCACAGGCTGTTTATTAAATGCAACCCTCAAAAAAGGCGGTGCTAAGAAGGTCGTGAGAATTACCATGATGATAATTGCCGCTTGCAAAGGTTTGTCGATCGCACCACTAGCTGCACCAATACCAAGGAACACCAAACCCACTTCACCCCGTGGAATCATGCCAACACCAATAGCCAAGCGGTTAATGCCGGGTTGACCAAACACTGACCAACCTGTGACTACTTTGCCAACGATCGCCACTACCACCAAGAAGATAGCAATAATTAATCCTTGCTGATTTTCAGGAACAGCAGGATTGAGGACACCTAAATCAACCCTCGCACCGACGGTGACAAAGAAAATCGGTACCAATATATCAGCAATAGGAATCACCTGCTGATCTAATTCTTTGCGCTTGTCGGTTTCGTCTAAAACTAATCCAGCAGCGAAGGCACCCAAAATCGCTTCTAAATGAATGGCGTTGCCAATAAAAGCCATGAAGAATGCAAAGATAAACGCAGGAATGACAAGTTTTCCGCGTGTTTGCAGTTTATCGGCAATGGTGACAAAGGTTTTATTGAAGAATTTACCGAGTAAAATTGAACCGATCAGAAAAACAGTAGCGCTGACAATCAAATAAATGACGTTAAAAACGTCTACCTCACCAGTTTTGGCAAGACTTGCCACCACTGCTAAGACGATGATACCCAGAACATCATCAATAACGGCAGCACCGACAATAATCTGACCTTCTCTAGATTTGAGATGCCCAAGTTCTGACAAAACTTTGGAGGTAATGCCGATACTGGTAGCAGTTAAGGCTGCACCAGCAAAAATCGCGGGAATTGCTGGGGTGTGAAAGAAAAACATTAGTCCCGCAGTACCAGCCGCAAAAGGAACCGCTACACCGACACATGCGACAATTGCCGCTTGATAACCAACTTTCTTCAGTTCCCGTAAATCTGACTCCAAACCAATTTCAAACAGAAGGACGATTACACCCAACTCGGCGAGAATAGAAATTGCTTCGCTTTGACTTTGAAAGATTGATGTTGCAGCTTCCGGGCTGAGATTGTCAATAAATTGCAGCACAGTCATGATGACCGAGTCGGAAGCGTTGGCACCGCTTTCAGGAAACACCAGCAAATGTAAAGCCGAAGCACCTACTATAACTCCGCCAACCAATTCCCCTAACACTGGGGGAAAGTCCATCATCCTCGATAACTCGCCACCGAGTTTACTGGCAAGATAAATGACAACTAAACTTAGCAGTACTCCAGTGAGGACAACAGGAGCATATTCTGATTCAGTTGCTGTTGCTAAAAAAGGAAACTGAAACCAAGAACTGAGAGAAGATATGCAGATTTGTTCAGTAAAAATCATCTTTTACGTCTCTGTAGCGATTAATGCTTTGGCTTGGTCACTTTCTAAGAGGACAAGGAGGGATGGGGCATAAAAATTATGAATTATGAATTATGAATTATGAATTATGAAATTTTCAGCCCAATCGCATTCACTATTCATAATTCTCACCAATCCCCAATCCCCATTGCCCCTAATCCCCACTCCCTGTGGTCGTGGGGGCCGGTGAGTTCCCCAATTCCCTAACTCCCCACCTCCCTATTTCCCACTCTTCCCCTCTAGTTTGTCTCACCTATAAAGACAATTTCTGAATACTGAATCGACGTTCTAATGGGATAGTTTACTACTGGACTACAGCAGTGTCACCAAAATCGGCTGGATACCTTGTATTTGCAGAATCAGTTGTCTCGGCTACGTAACCATTAACTAAAACAACTGCTTGTTGAAGTGCTTCTTTACGATCCATCAGTAAGTGATGTGGAGGTAACAGTTGCATAATACCTAATTTTTCTAACCGTCGCTTAATTTTGCCAGTTGCACCAACGATAAATACATGCCGACCTTTTTCAACTGCTTCTTTGATGGCATTTTCAATTGCTAGTGAAGCAGTAACACCCAACAACGGTACATCACTCAAGTCCATAATTATAACATCGCAGTCTTTGATGGCATTATGTTCACGAGCGATCGCTTTGGAAACTCCAAAAACCATCGGCCCACTTAGGTAGAACAGCAGTACCCTTCCATTGGCTTGATCTAACAACTGCTTTTCTTGTGCGTTCAAAACAATGGCATCATCTGCATCAGTAATAGTTTTAACTTCCTCAGATTGCAAGCTAGAAAGACGCTCAATAGTCAAGATATTAGCAATAAACACCCCAACGCCCACAGCCACAATCAAATCCACAAACACAGTCAGGAACATCACCCCATACATGATGATTGTTCCCTTCAGGGATACTTTATGAGCGCGTTTGAGGAAACTCCAATCGAGAATATCAATACCGACCTTGAGGGCAATACCTGCTAACACTGCCATTGGAATAGTTTCGGTCAAATTCGCAGCCCACAAGACCACCACTAGCAAAATAATTGCCCGAGTTATACCAGATAAAGCTGTTCTTGCTCCTGTTTGAATATTGACCACAGTTCCCATTGTGGCACCTGCACCAGGTAGCCCACCACACAAACCAGAAAACAAATTACCAATACCCTGACCAATCAATTCCTTGTCAGATTTGTGTTCGGTGCGAGTCAAACTATCAGCAATTACCGCAGTTAACAAAGTATCAATGCATCCCAGCATTCCCAACATTGCCCCATCAATGAGCATGAATGTGATTTGTGATGGATTAAATTGAGGCACTTGCAATTGTGGCAGACCCATTGGGATGTCATTGATGCGTCTGATATCTGCATTTCCAAAGAAAACCAGAGAAACTATAGTACCGACAATTAATGCCACTAGTTGAGGAGGAGCATAGCGCTTCAATTTCGACGGCATTAAGAAAATAATTGCCAGTGTCAGTACTCCCAAAAGGGTTTCTATGGGATTGATATTTGATAACAACTGAGGTAGGTTTTGCACCATCCCCAGAACCCCACCTTTGGGATTAGGCTGTCCCACAAAAGGAGCAATTTGCAGAATAATCAAAATTATGCCAATTCCAGACATAAAGCCTGAAATCACGCTATAGGGCATGAGGGTGATGTATTTCCCCAGCTTGAATATGCCAAATAAAATTTGAAATATCCCTGCCAGCATCACCACAGTAAATGCCATTGCCAAGCCATTCTCTGGGTTATTTGCAGTCATCGTGGCGACAATCCCAGTCATAACTACGGTCATCGGCCCAGTTGGCTCAGAAATGAGAGTCGGTGTACCTCCAAACAGCGCTGCAAAAAACCCAACACAAACAGCACCGTAAAGACCAGCGACAGGCCCAGCACCAGAAGCGACTCCGAAGGCTAACGCTAGTGGTAAAGAAACAATTGCGGTTGTTAGACCACCAAAAAGATCGCCACGTAAATTTCGGAAATGGATTGTATTAGTTAGTTGCATAAGTGGGGTAGATGACAACAAAACTGTAGATTAACAAACTTCCAGCCTTTATTCAGTATTCAACTGCGCCAAAACATGCACTTGCCTTATAGTAAACCCAAGAAATTTGCTGGATATACTCAACTGCGATCGTGCTATGTTTGATTTGGTTAGTAATGCGATCAAACAATAGCTAGTCGAGCGATACCTGCGTTCAGGTAAAATACCTGTTTTTCTCGGTAGTTGACAGTGCTGGTTTTAGCCTAATGTTGACAACAAAAGTGTGATTCAAGGGCTGTAAAAAAAAGATTTATATATTTAAGTTGTTTCCGCAACAGCCCTTGTTATACATTGACTTTAGTCGCCAGCAAGACTGTTAAATCATTCTTTTTCAAAAATTTTTGGTTGCAAAATTTTAGTCCTCAAATTTTCAAATGGAGAATTGAAATCTTTGAAAGCAACGCAAAGTAGTGCAAGAAAAAATTAATTCTTGCGCCATCATCGCGTACTCAAATATGTAAAGGGTGTATCACGGTAAGCCTAGCTTTACAAAAAGCAGACTACCGCAACCATCAATCAGTAAGCATTGCTGACTTCGGGTACAGGAAACCCTAAGTTATGCAAAAAACGTATTTGCCTTGTTAAAAATAGAATACAGCTTTTACTGCCTAAAAAGTTAATTCCCAGGCAGCAATTATTAAATAAATATTAGATAGGTTGGATAAGTAATACTTTATGTATCGTAAAGAATTATGACTGAAGTTGATAATGCATAACTAAATTTCTATGATAACTATTGCTTTAAATCAATGAATGAAGAATTTTAGTCGTTTACCAAGGTTATTTCATTGTTTTTAACTGGTGTAAGGTAAGTATTCTGAATTTTGCCACAACAAAAGTGACAAAACAGGGATAAAACAATCTACAAGGCAGGAGTAATTGTTCAACTCATAACTTTTGTAGGGGCGGGTTTAACTAAATGATATTGCTTCAGGCAAAACTGATTGATTAGGTAAACCCGCCCATTCTTGCCTAACCTACGTCATCGTGGGCGTAGCGATTAAAGAGGAAATCTAAGGCATAGTTACGCAATTTATAGTATTGCGGATCTTCCATAATGCGGGCCCTGTCACGCGGACGGAGAAAAGGAATCTCCATAACTTCGCCGATTTTGGCGCGAGGGCCATTAGTCATCATCACCAACTTATCTGCCAAAAACAAGGCTTCATCGATATCGTGGGTAATCATCAACACCGTGCAACGGTTTTCGTTCCAAATTTTTAGCAACTCTTCTTGCAACTCTTCTTTGGTGATGGCATCCAACGCCCCGAAGGGTTCATCTAAAATCAAGACTTTGGGACGAATTGCTAATGCACGGGCAATGGAAACCCGCTGTCTCATACCGCCGGACATTTGGGTGGGTTTTTTGTCCATAGCGTCGCCTAGTCCTACCATTGCTAGGTGTTCTCTAACAATTGCTGACTTTTGCGCCTCCGGTTTATTGGGATAAACCGCATTTACGGCTAGGTAAATATTTTCAAAAGCAGTACGCCAAGGTAGTAGGGCATAGTTTTGAAACACCACCATCCGATCTGGGCCGGGTTTGGTGATAGGTCTTCCCTCTAGCAGTACTTGTCCGCTAGTAGGATGGTTGAAACCCGATACCATGTTCAGGAGAGTAGATTTACCACAGCCAGAGTGACCGATCACGCAAAGAAATTCACCTTCGCCGACGTTGAGATTTACTCCGTCCAGTACTGTAAAAGGGCCATTCTTTGTCGGATAGACTTTGCTAACCTCTTGAATTTCCAAGTAAGGCTGACGATGAGAAGTTGCAGTGACTAGAGGCATTCCTAGTGTCTGCTGGGTTGTGTCGGTAGTTGTAAAATTGCGGTTTTGCATGGTGGATTGGGGATTGGGGATTGGGGATAGGGGATAGGGGATAGGGGATAGGGGAGAACACCAGAGTAAATTCTCCCCATCGCCCCATCATCTGTTAGGCTACTCTCCTTACTGGTGTGTCGAGAATAACTTCAGCAACAGAGAAATCGTGTTTAATCTTTAAGTTGTTGAGATAGGTGATTGGGTCATCGGCGTTAAAGCTAGTGCCATCGAACAGATTGATTGGCTGACGGGTATAACTGATATCCATACCCAGTTCGCGGGCGGCAGTACTAAACACACCAACTCGACACACCCGTTCGACAATTTCCACCCAATTTCTCGGAAAAGGCACTTCACCCCAACGCGCTAATTGCGTCATAATCCATATTTGCTCAGTGCGACTGGGGCGGTTGATGGCAGACTCTCCATAAAATTGGTGATGGGCATATTCCCGCATCGGATGTTCTAAGTCACAGGTGGCATTATTGGGATCTTCGATTTGGATGTATTCCATATCAGTGCTGACATATTCCCGCCGTGCCAAAATCTGCCGAATCTCCTCAATATGTTCTGGAAACGAACAGTAATAACAAGCTTCTAGTAAAGCTTTAGTCAATGCTATGTAGGTGTTAGGATAAGCTGTAGCCCAATCTTCCCGCACACCTAAGACTTTGCCTGGGTGCCCCAGCCACACTTCTAAATCAGTAGCGATGGTAAAGCCACTGCCTTCAGAGGCGGCGCGGAAGTTCCAAGGTTCGCCTACACAGTAACCATCAATACTCCCAGCTTGCAAGTCAACTACCATCTGGGCTGGGGGAATAGTCTTAATATCAACATCGCGATCGGGGTCAACGCCTCCTGCTGCTAGCCAGTAACGCAATAGTAAACTGTGCATTGAGGAAGGATGCACTACCCCCATGATGTGTCGTTTGTCGCGGGTACTCTTCAGGTACTGTTTGAAGTCTGCGACGGTTTGTATCCCTTGGTCGTAAAAGCGTTTTGCCAGGGTGATGGCATTACCATTGCGCGTCATCGTGAGGGAGGTAATCACAGGCAGTGGTCGGTTGTCATTTCCTCCCAGTGTTAACCACATCGGCATACCAGAAGGCATTTGGGCAGCGTCTAAATATCCACCAGCGATGCCATCAACAATGCCACGCCAACTTGTTTCGCGCACTAAGTTAACATCATCTAAGCCGTGTTTGGCGAAAAAGCCTTTTTCTTTTGCTATTGCTAAGGGGGCACAAGCAGTCAGAGGTACAAAGCCAATTTCGAGATTGACTTTTTCTAAACCGTGCTTGGCGACAATCGTTGTTTTGCGTGCCCGAATTTTTTTGATCCGTTTCTGTTGGTTGAGGAAGTAAATCATTTCACTCCGCAAGCTGTAGTAGCTGGGATGTTCAACTACTTCCATGCGTTTGCGGGGTCTGGGGATATCTACTTCTAAAATGCTACCAATTTTTGATTCTGGGCCGTTGGTAAGCATGACTATTCTGTCAGAAAGCAGCACTGCTTCATCTACATCGTGCGTCACCATGACGGCAGTAACTTCGTTTTCTTCGCAGATTTGCATTAACTGTTCTTGCAGATTTCCCCGCGTCAGGGCATCTAAAGCACCGAAGGGTTCATCAAGCAAGAGTAATTTGGGGCGAATGGCTAAAGCGCGGGCGATCGCGACTCGTTGTTTTTGTCCACCCGATAACATCGTCGGGGGTTTTTCTGCATGGGGACGCAACCCCACCATATCAATATGCTTTTCTACAATAGCCCGACGTTCACCCGCAGGTAAATCTTTCATGACTGAGTTTACAGCCAAGGAAATATTTTCTCGTACTGTCCGCCAAGGCAACAAAGAATAATTTTGAAATACCACCATTCGGTCTGGCCCTGGTTTGGCAATGCGTTTCCCTTCTAGGGTGACGACACCTTCTGTTGGTAAATCCAGACCAGCAATCATATTTAATAAAGTGGATTTACCACAACCAGAGTGACCAATTAGAGAAACAAATTCTCCTTTTTTAATTTGCAGGTCAATACCTTTAAGGGCAATGTACTGACCGCCACCTGTGAGATTAAAAACTTTATCAATTTGATCAACAGCAACGAATACGCTCATTTGTCATTAGTCCTTTGTTAGTGGTTAGTGGTTAGTGGTTAGTGGTTAGTGGTTAGTTAAATTGCTTAATAACTACTAACCACCAACTAATAACTATTTTTGTTCTGCTGGCAAAATCCGTGTTTGAATCCAAGCCATCAGTTTGTCTAACAGCAAACCAACAGCACCGATGTAGACAAGAGCCAAGATGATTTCGCTAACGTTATTATTTTGATAAGCATCCCAGATAAAGAAGCCGATACCGACAATACCGGACATAACAATTTCTGCGGCGATAATTGCCAACCAAGCCAAACCGATCGCAATTCTCAATCCTGTAAAAATGTAGGGTAAAGCAGCAGGAATGAGGATATTAAAGAAGTACTCTTTTTTGGAAAGTTGGAGAACTTTAGCAACGTTGTTGTAGTCTTGAGGAATTTCTTTTACTCCTACAGCAGTGTTAATCAAGATAGGCCAAATTGCTGTGATGAAAATTACGAATAATGCCGCAGGTTCGTTTTGTCTTAAAGCTGCCAAAGAAATAGGAACCCACGCCAAGGGCGGTACGGTTCGCAAAAACTGAAAGAGCGGATCTAAAGCCTTGGACATTGTTTTATTCACACCAATTAAAATTCCCAAGGCAATACCAAAAACCGCCGCAAGAGTGTAACTAATTGCTACCCGTTGCAAACTTGCCCAAATCTGCCAAAACAAACCTTTATCGATGCCACCTCTGTCATAAAAGGGATACAAAATCAATATCCAAGTGTCTTGAATAACCTGTATTGGCCCTGGCAATGTTGCACCTGGAATCCAAGAAAATAATTGCCACGCACCTAAAAAGATAAGTATGGCAATAACAGGCGGTATCAAGTCAGGAAATTGCTTTTGCAGACGAGATATGAAGCTATTATCGAAGTTATTGTTGGTGCGGCGTCTGGTGGCTATTGTCATTGTTTTTTCTCCTGAAATTGCTGGTGGTTGGTGGTTGTTTTTTAGTGGTTAGTGGTTCATTTTATCTACTAACTACTAACTACTAACTACTAACTATTAACCAATAACTAAACACTGACTTTCTTGATTTTGAGACTCTTCAAATATGCTTCTGGATTTTCTGGGTCAAACTTGACGCCATCAAAAAATTCTTCTACACCACGAGATGTACTTTTAGGAATGTCAGCAGCGGCGATTCCTGCTTCTTTTGCAGCTTCTTTCCAAATATCTTCGCGGTTAACTTTATCAATTAATGCTTTGGCTTTCGTTAAGTAATCTTTTGGCAAGAAACCCCAGCGAACGCTTTCTGTGATAAACCACATATCATGGCTTTTATATGGATAAGAAACGTTTCCTTTTTCATCTTTCCAGTAGTACGCTGCCATTGATTTATCGTCAATCTTGCGACCATCACCCATGTCATATTGACCTTGGTATGGACCTTCAAGTATTTCTGCTGGCAGGTTGAAATAATTTCTTCCTCCAAGGATTTGTGCTGCTTCTTTGCGGTTCTCAAAGTTATCCAACCATTGCTGCGCTTCCATAATGCCTTTTAAAAGCGCTTTGGTCGCTTTGGGATTTTTATCAACCCAGTCTGCCCTCATGGCAAAGTATTCTTCAGGGTGATTCTTCCAAATTTCTGCTGTTAATGCTGCTAAAAAGCCAATTTTGTCTTTAACAATGCGGTAGGGCCAAGGATCACCTGTACTGAAAGCATCCATTGTTCCCGTTTTCATGTTGGCGACAGTTTGGGCTGCTGGGACTGTTAGCAGTTTGATATCAGCATCTGGATCGATACCACCAGCAGCTAACCAATAGCGAATCCAAAAATCTTGGTTGACTGCGGGAAATGTTTGAGCTGCGGTAAAAGGTGTGTTGGTTGATTTGAGTTGACTAAATAAAGACTTTGCGCCAGCAAGTTGTAAACTAACACCCTTGCCTTGATGTTTGCTAGCAATAGCAATTCCGTTCCCATGCGTATTCAACTGCGCTAAAACATACATGGGAATTTTTTGATTGCCCTTGGTGATTATACCTTCTGTAATTAAATGCGGCATCGGCATCTGCCATTGACCGCCATCAATACCACCACCAGCAGAACCAATTTCTACGTTATCCCTTGCCGAACCCCAAGAAGCTTGTTTGGAAAGTTCAACTTCGCTCATGCCATACTTGGCAAAAAACCCTTTTTCTTTAGCAATAATTAGAGGAGCAGACTCAACTATTGGAATATATCCCAACTTCACCTTCTTTGTTTCTGGTGTTTGTTCGGGACTAAGATTGGCAATCGGCTGTACTGCTGATTGTGTTTGAGCGTTACCACCTCCCGGTTCTGGTGGATTTCCTAAACAACCTTTGAGCAAAACAGCACCCGCAGAAGCTCCAGCTGTTAATAGAAATTTACGGCGAGAAAATTGATTGAAAAATGCAGACATAAACATCTCCTTTTATTAAATGTCATTTTTTGGCATGAAAAATTTGGCAAGTAAAACTTGATGTTTCTTGCACTATTAAGGCGTAGATAACGCTATGTATTACGAGTCGTTGTCAGCCAATCTCATTCAAAGAAAGGCGACGAAAAACCCTTGTAAAAAATCTGTATTTTGAAGCAGACCCATGTATATATTTTTGAAGCAACTATTAAACAATCGTTAAACCTGTTGAAATTAGCTTACAGCTTTTACAGGGAAAATAGTTAATTTCTCAAACATAATTATTAAATAAATTTTGGATTACTCTTATAAGTAAATGTTTATATGTACGAAGGAATGCACGTTTGAGGCATCTTGAATAGTTAAACTACTATAATATCTATTGCTAAAAATCTATGCTTACAGAAACGCTCGCTCAGCTTTTAAAAGTTCATCTAAACTGATTGATTTTTAAATATAATTTGTGAAGAAAACGCATTGAAAAAAGTCAATAATAATTAGAGCTTTTTTTCTATGCTTGATGTAGCCATCATGAGCTACGTAAACCCTATGAATTCTCTTGCCTTAGGGACTTCTAAATAAAAAAACATCCCAAATTTTCTTGTGGAATGGGTGTCCTCACCCGTCACATCTGAGGGCAGGCAGGATGCTCCGAAGTTGCCGGAAAGAACATCTCCCCGGCAACTTCTCTCCACCCCACAATCCGGGATAATTTATTTCTTGGAAATCTCTTAACTCAAGCCAAGCGATCGCTACCACAACCACTAACAATATAGCGATTCCGGTTCTAATGAGATACACACGGGCGGGCGAGGACGCCCACCCCACAAGAGTTTGACTGATTTAAATTTGTACCTCATTTGTCTGCAAACCGCTATAATTAACCAACAACAACGCGATCGCGCCCTTTTCTCTTGGCTTGATAAAGTCCTTGTTCGGCTGCCATGACAAGAGTTTCAGGCTCAGTTTCCGGTTGAGGAATCATGCTAGCAACACCTAAACTCACCGTTAAGACATTTGCTGGCAAACCACCAATACCCGGATACTCACAGGGAATTGCTAAAGCTTTTACTTGTTCGCGAATGTTTTCGGCGATGTATACAGCAGCAATTGCATCTGCATGGGTAAGAATAGCAAATTCTTCCCCTCCATAACGAGCCAGCAATACTGAACTATGTTCTTGTCTGCAATTAGCACTCCGTAAAGTTTCAGCAGTACCTAAAGCTGTACTGGCATAGGATAGATTACTATTTCCCAACGAATGCTTAACGCAGTTACGAATAGTGTCAGCGATTTGCTGCAAACAACTATCTCCTGCGTGATTACCGTAAGTTTTATTGTAAATTTTGAAATAGTCAATATCACATAAGATCATTGATAAAGGAATGCCTGCGCGGGCAGAGTATTGCCACTCTAACTTTAGGTAGGTATTAAAATAACGGCGATTGACTAGCTGAGTAAGTTCATCCAAACTAGAGAGGACGCGCAATTGTTGGTTTTCTTTCTCCAACTCTTCCACACGCATATTAATGCCGCCCTCCCTTGTATGAAGTTGCTGTTGAAAATACAGGCGATACAACTCACATGAAACAGAAGCGCGATCGCCCTCCAAGTTTACTAACCCAATACTATATAATTTATATGCCACTAGAGGCTCTAATTTTACAGGTTCTGTAGCTGCAATTATCTCAGACAAAGCATCTGCTAGTCGTGGTTCCTCTTGCAGCATTAACACATACTGCCTTAAATACTCTCTATAAATTCCTGTATCTGTTGGTGCTTGTTGCAAAATCTGCCCGAGATCGCTTTCTAACCCTCCCTTACCAACCAGATGATACAAAGCCAACCTGACTAAGTAAGGATGTCCCCCCACCATTGCCACCAATTTTTCTGCATCAGAGCCATCTGTCCAGTCTAGTCCGTGGCGTTGCGCCAAGTCCTGTACCTGCTCTTTCGTAAATGGTGGTAAACGCAACGGCAAACCAATATTAAACGGAGATTGAGTCACTCTCAGGGGAACAAGAATTTCTGTTGAGTAAGCCATTACCGTGCGGAGTTTTTGCCAAATCTCCACTTGTTTGGCTTTTTCATACCAAGAACGCAATAGAGGTAGAAAGTCCCAGGCAATTTCTGGATACTCAAATACCCAATCAACTTCATTCAATGCCAGAACCAGGGGAGTTTCTATTGACTTGAGCAAGTACGTCTGGAAATATAGAGAGCAGCTGATTTTACTGCCCATATCCTCATCCCAAAAATCATTGAGTTTTGGTTCTAACTGTAACTCTCTACTAACATTGGCACAGAACCAGCGCAGAAATTTATCAAGGTTGGCAAATACTGCTTTGTCTGCTTGTTGAAAGTCTATACTTACCGTTTTGTAGCCAACATTGACTGCATGAGCCAATATCCTTAAGATTAGAGAGCTTTTTCCCATTCTTTTAGGAGCTTTAATGCAGATGACACTTCCAGGCTCAGTAATTTCTGCATATGCTAACTCTTCAATCGGTGGGCGAGAAATGTAGAATCTGGAATCAAGCGATACAGGTGCATTTGGAAATTCTAGGGATATTGCCGTAGCAGCGCGATTGAATTCTTTAATTAATTGCTGCTGCATCTTACCTAGTTCGCGAGGTTCCAGAGTCTGGCGAAAGTTGGATTTATTAATAGGTTCTTGCCAAGAATCACTCAATAATTGCCATAAATGAGCAGCAACTTTTCTAACTCGTTCTTCTCCGTAATGTGCTTCTAACGCTATGCTGGTGTAAGTTTTTCCCTCCCAAGAAGAACGCAAAACGATCTCTTGCAGCGGCGTCAAAGCGTTAGGTAAGCTTGCTTTTAGTAGAAGTATTACTTCATCTATAGTCATCAATCATCGGCTCTTGTTCTATATAGTAATTACTCAATAGTGATAGAGACTGATATATTTTCGAGTTGGTTGCGGTAATCTTACCAAATTAGCAATATTTTGGCGTTTTTCATAACTTTTCAGTTCATCCTGCTAAAACAGCTTCAGAGTTAGCAGCTACATGATATCTTTCTCATCGTACCAGCAGCTATACACATTGAAAAAAGCAATAAGAAAATGAATCCGACCAGTCATCATAAATGACAGGTACATGCCAGAATATTACTGAGAAAAAATGCATACAAGCATCTCTATGACTTTGAGCGCTACCTCTAAACGTCGAAAGTTACCAACCCAAGCAATAGGAGCTAAAATATTCCACTGGGTTAACATCATTAGCCTATTTATCATGCTCACCAGTGGACTACAAATTTATAATGCTAACCCTGTTTTTGGTGGAAGGTTAGGTTGGCATATTCCGCCCATATTTACTTTGGGCGGTTGGTTAGCAGGAGGTAGACACTGGCATTTTGCAGCCATGTGGCTTTTCTCGCTCAACCTTTTTTGGTATGGATTTTATATTTTAATTACCCGTCGCTGGCGACATCGATTTGTTGGTGCTAATGACATCAAGGCATTACAAAAAACTCAGAATCCCAAGCGCCTTGTTTATGCTTGGCATCGCATCGTTTATACGAGTATTATTCCGATTCTTTTGCTAGCGATATTTACAGGTATAGGAATGTATAAACCAGCTCAATTTCCTTGGATTGTGGATATGTTTGGTAGTTGGCAAGGACTGCGAATCATTCATTTTTCTTCAGTGCCACTCGCGATCGCCTTTGCGATCATTCACTCCTGGTTAGGAAGAAAAGCCGGCGGTTCTGAATTGACGGATTCAATGTTTTGGTAAACGAGGAGAGGTAAGGGAGAGGGGGAGAGTGGGGGAAAAACTAATGACAATGACTAACCACTAACCACTAACCACTAACCACTAACCACTAACCACTAACCACTAACCACTAACCACTAACCACTAACCACTAACCACTA
>NZ_JACAEU010000065.1:0-40823 GCF_013388695.1 Fischerella sp. | reverse complement strand
TAACCACTAACCACTAACCACTAACCACTAACTACTAACCACTAACCACTAACCACTAACTACTAACCACTAACCACTAACTACTAACCACTAACCACTAACCACTAACTACTAACAACTTGAATTATGAAACCTTTAAGATTCCTATTTTCATTACTGCTGATATTTGTAGTTGTTTTTTGCTTTGCACCTACAGCTTGGGCATTTTGCGGTTTTTATGTTGCCAAAGCTGATACAAAACTGTATAACAAGGCGTCTCAGGTGGCGATCGCGCATAGTGGCGATCGCACTGTTCTGACAATGGCGAATGACTACCAAGGGGATGTGAAAGATTTTGCGATCGTTGTACCTGTACCCACAGTCCTGCAAAAAGAGCAAGTTCGCGTTGGCAACCCCAAGATTTTGGAGCGATTGGATGCTTTTAGCGCCCCGCGATTGGTAGAATATTTCGACCCCGATCCTTGCACCCCGGTGTACGAAAATGCCTTACCGCAATCTGCACCTGCACCAGCAGCCCAAAGAAGTGATGCAGGAGCAAAAAGAGGCGGTGATAGTTTGGGTGTGACTGTCGAAGCGCGTTTCAACGTTGGCGAATACGATATTGTGATTTTGAGTGCCAAAGAATCTGGTGGACTAGAAACTTGGCTGATTCGCAACGGCTACAAAATTCCCAAAGGGGCAAAACAGTTACTTAAGCCGTACATCCGTCAAAAGATGAAATTTTTTGTTGCCAAAGTCAACCTGGACAAGTTTGAGGAAACTGGCTATCAGTACCTGCGTCCATTGCAAATTTCTTACCAATCGCCCAAATTCATGCTACCGATTCGTTTGGGTATGATTAATGCCACAACAGAGCAAGATCTGGTTGTCTACATCCTCTCGCCCAAAGGACAAGCAGAACTCACCAACTACCGCACGGTGAAAATTCCTTCCAACGCCAACATTCCCCTGTTTGTCAAAAATGAATTTGGCGAATTCTACAAATCTATGTTCCAAACGTCATACACTCGCGAAGACCGCAAGGTTGCATTTCTAGAATATGCTTGGGATATGGGTAGTTGCGATCCATGTTCTGCCGATCCCCTCAGCCGTGAAGAACTCAAGCAAGCAGGGGTATTTTGGTTCAATGATTTCCCTCCAGATATTAACCAGTCTGCGCCTTTTCGTAACTCTATTGTTCCGAACGACGTTTTTATCACCCGCCTGCACGTCCGCTACAGCCGCGATAAATTCCCTGAAGACTTGATATTCCAAGAAACCTCCAATCGCGAAAATTTCCAGGGGCGTTACATCTTACAACATCCTTTCACAGGCGAAGCAAAGTGTCAGGCAGGCAGACAATACAAGCAGTCTTTACCCAAACGGTTTGAACAAGAAGCGCAAACTCTAGCTAGACTAACCAATTGGAATATTCAGGATATTCGCAAAAAAATGAACCTAGAGAGTCAGCTAAGAACTTCTTGGTGGCAAGTTATTCTTTCGTGGTTAGGTTGGAACTAAAATTTCACCCCACCCAGATTTTTAATTAAAAATCCGGGTGATACTCAGGATATTTTAAGCTTTCTATTTTATTCTGTAGTTTCACAGAGAGCACATCTACGCAATACTGAAAAAAGCTTGCTCTCTTAGCTAAAACTGTTATGCATAAATTGGAGGAAAACTTACGCCGCTTAGTTGATGAAGCCTGTAGACATCCAGCCGGAAGTCCACAGCGTCAGAAGCGGCTTACGCAAGTGATTCGCTTAACTACAGGCAAACTCTGGAGAGAAAGTACTCCTTACTATCAAGATGCGCTGCAACAAACGTGGTTGTATTTCTGCTCTAATGTTTGTAAAGCCTACGATCCCACACGTGGTTCTGTCATTACCTGGTTGAATACTTATCTGAGATGGAGACTGCAAGACTTTTACCGCCAAAAATTAGACGAAAATATCAAAACAGCCCTTCCCAGTATCAGTCAGTCTGCTTCAGGCGATCGCATTGAAACTTTTTATCCAGAGGAAAGCCTAGTTGCTCCCCCTGATGTACCTCCGATTTTAGAAACTGTCAGGTTATGGGCAGAACAAGACACCGATGGAGAACTGCGCCGCACTTACATTCAAGGACATCCACATGTAAATTGTCAGGTGTTAATTTTGAAACGCTTGCCGCCAGAAATAAGTTGGAAAGATTTGTCAGCAGAATATAAACTGCCAGTCTCTACTCTCAGCAGTTTTTATCAACGCCAATGTTTGCCTCGTCTACGTAAATTTGCTGAAAAAGAAGGATATCTTTAATCTTTTCCAAAAGAACGGACATAGGCGTAGTAAACAAAACTACATTTGTGTTGAATGCGATCGCCAATTTAAAGAGGGATAATAGGATTTACGAGCCCTAACAGTATAAAATCTGGTACAAAGATTTTGGAAAACTTAGCAGCTCGTGGCTACTCCTGCAAAAACTTTTCCTACCTGGGCGATTTTATCGCTAGTAACTAACGGCTTACTATTGTTGGCGGTCATCCTGCTACTTTTGCGACAGCAGGGAGTAGCCGCTTTTTTAAGAACTATATCGCCAATTCAAGTCAAGGCGGACACTCCATCCCAACCCCCACCAGAGTTAGGCCTCCGGCACAAACTCAATTATCAGCAATGGGTAGACATTCTCAAACAAGAAGCCAAAGTCGCTGTGCAGAAACGCCCCCCACGTTTAACTATATTGGCTGGAGATTCTTTGAGTTTGTGGTTTCCCCCCGAGTTTTTACCCGAAAACAGGAATTGGTTAAACCAAGGAATTTCTGGAGAAAACAGTGCTGGACTATTGAAAAGATTAGAGCTATTTGACCGCACTCAACCCGAAACAATTTTTGTGATGATCGGCATTAACGATTTGATCCAGGGTAGTAGCAATGAGATAATTTTAAACAATCAACGGCAAATAATGCGTTACCTACGTAAGGTGCATCCCAAGACACAAATAGTTATCCAGTCGATTTTGCCACATGGAGGAGAACAAGTAACTTGGGAAGGGCGAGAAAAACTATTGGCAATTCCCAATAGGCGCATTCGCAAGTTGAATCAGCGATTGCAAGACATAGCAATAACAGAAGGCGTCAAATATTTAGACTTACATCCTCTGTTTGTTAACAATCAAGGTAACTTACGCTCTCAACTGAGTACTGACGGCTTACACTTGAGTCCTCAAGGCTATTTGGTCTGGAGTTCTGCCTTGCAATTGTACAGTCAGATGGAATTAGAAGCTAAGCGTTAGGAGAAGAAGATGGGGTGATGAGGTGAAAGAAGAAAGGGAGAGAGGGTGATGGGGAGAAATGAACAATTCAATTATCTTCCACTCCCCCATTCCCCCACTCCCCCACTCCTCCCCCCAATTAATGACCTAACGCGAGAAAATGTGAGATAGTGATTTTTAGTTGAAAAAACCAATGGATACCAAAGCTTTTAAACGTTCACTCCAGCACTCAGAAAACTACCATCGCAAGGGGTTTGGTCATCAAGAAGAAGTCGCTACCCAGTTGCAGTCTGAGTATCAAAGCCAATTGATTCAGCAAATACGGAATAACAATTACACCCTCACACGTGGAGATGTGACAATCAAGCTAGCGCAAGCTTTTGGTTTTTGTTGGGGTGTAGAACGTGCTGTGGCGATGGCATATGAAACTCGTACGCATTTTCCTCAAGAACGCATCTGGATTACTAATGAAATTATTCACAATCCTTCTGTTAACCAGCGGATGCTGGAAATGAAAGTAGGATTCATCCCAGTTGTAGCAGGTAAAAAAGATTTTTCTGTGGTTGAGTCTGGTGATGTAGTGGTACTACCTGCTTTTGGTGCTAGTGTTCAAGAAATGCAGACACTGAACGAAAAAGGCTGCAAAATTGTCGATACTACTTGCCCTTGGGTATCAAAAGTTTGGAATACAGTTGAAAAACATAAAAAGCGTGAATACACATCAATTATTCACGGCAAGTATAAGCACGAAGAAACAATTGCGACCAGTTCTTTTGCTGGTAAATATCTCATTGTTCTGAATTTAAAAGAAGCAGAATACGTTGCTAATTACATTTTGAATGGTGGAAATCGAGAAGAATTTCTCAGCAAATTTAGTAAAGCTTGCTCAGCAGGTTTTGACCCCGATCGAGATTTAGAAATGATTGGTATTGCCAACCAAACCACTATGCTCAAAAGCGAAACTGAGCAGATTGGTAAGTTGTTTGAGCGCACCATGATGCAAAAGTATGGGCCAGAAAATTTAAATGACCATTTTCAAAGCTTCAACACCATCTGCGACGCCACCCAAGAACGACAGGACGCTATGTTAGGATTAGTCGAACAGCAGCTAGATTTGATGATCGTAATTGGTGGCTTTAATTCATCAAATACTACACAATTACAACAAATTGCTGTTGAGCGTGGGATTGCTTCTTATCATATTGATAGCGTTGATAGAATTCTGTCTGGGAATCGTATTGAACATCGCTTGTTGAAGAGTGGCGACTTAGAAATTATAGAAAATTGGTTGCCAGACGGGAAAATAGTCGTCGGAGTAACTTCTGGTGCTTCTACACCGGATAAGGTGGTAGAAGATGTGATTGAGAAAATTTTTGAATTAAAAGCAACAGCTGTGATTGTCTGATTTATGCCTGATGTGAATTAAAGCTACGACAAAAACCAGGTTTTAGAAATCGACCACAGATGTAGACGCCCACAAGGGGCGTCTACGGTTCCCAAAAAACAACTGGACTATTGCCAACAAACATCCTGCTTTGCCTCGTTATACCAAGTTGTGTTCAGATATAGCAATTCGTGCCCTCTCCCCCTCCCCTGTTCCAAATTGGGAGAGGAGTGCCAACAGGCGGGGTGAGGGAAGTACTATCTTTGACTGCAACCTAGTATTAATTCACTTTAGAGGATATTCTGAGGCTTGATTTGATTTTTTTCTGAAATACATTGGAGAGAGTCTGTAAATCTAATTACAGACTCAAACTAACGTTTTCAGCAATCAGTCTTCCATGCAACTGCAATTTGAATCGACAGATATCTTTGCTGATATCGACCCTCGGCTACAAAGACTACTTGAACGCAAAAGCCGGGGAATATCAATTGCTGCAACCACTTCAACGGAAGAAGAAGAAGTTGCAGTTATTGCTAAGGTAAATAACCTTGAAGAATGGCTTTCTATGAATGAAGTTTACCCAGGTGCAGATCTGGGTAGTACACCTACCGGTGAGCGAATTGTTACAGCTAGAGTGCCAGTTTCCCGATTAGAACAAATAAAGCAGTCTAGCTGTGTTGTCAGTCTCAAGCCAGCACAACCGCTAAAACCAACACTAAACTTTACTACAGAAGAAATTGCTGCTAGAAAAGACCTCTTGCCTGTAAATGCTCTAGGAGAACAGGGACGTGGTGTAGTAGTTGGTATTATTGACTTTGGTTGTGACTTTGCTCACAAGAATTTTCGTAATCATGATGGTTCTACAAGGCTGCTGGCTTTCTGGAACCAAGATGGCAACTCAAGTCATAAAAGCCCTTACGGTTATGGTCAAGAATATAAACAGGGCGAGATTAATCAAGTTCTTCAAGCAAGCGATCCCTACGCTGCCTTGGGATACAAACTAGGAGATAGGGCCCACGGAACTCACGTTATGGATATTGCTGCTGGCAATGGACAAGGCAGTACTATTCCAGGTGTAGCCCCCGCAGCCGATATTGTGTTTGTCCAACTTTCTCAAAATGAAGTTACTCCCCTCATTCTGGATGGTGAAACTGCTGTAGACCGGTGTTTTGGCGATACAGTGGCATTATTAGAAGCAATGGTATATATTTTCGATGTTGCTGGCGATCGCCCTTGTGTTATTAACATTAGCTTGGCACTACATGGCGGCCCTCATGATGGTACAACTCTAGTCGAACAGGGCATTGATGCTTTAGTAACCAAAAAGCCTCATCGAGCTGTAGTCATCGCTGCTGGTAATTGCTACGATACGGGCATTCATGCTTCTGGAGTTGTGCTACAGGATCGTTACTTTGACTTGCAGTGGCAAATCCCCAACCAAAACCCAAGGCAGAAAGAAATTGAAGTGTGGTATGACGGTGGCGATCGCTTTCAATTAGAAATTATTACTCCAGATGGTAACAGCCTTGGTCTGGTTGATGTGGGAGAAAACGGAGAAATTGTAGACAGCGAAGATCGCACAATCATATTCGTTGCCAACCGTCAGTCCGATCCCAACAACAGAGATAATGTCATTTGTGTCTTTATGGAACCTGATTTACCAGGGGGCATTTGGACGCTGCGCCTCCACGGATTTCAAGTCACAAACGGCAAATTTCATGCTTGGATTGAGCGTGAAGATGGGAGTCAGACTTGTTTCGTTCCTCCTCACGACAATACTCACACGCTAAATACGATCGCCTGCGGATGTAAGAGCATCGTTGTTGGTTCCTATGATGCCACCAAAGCCAACAAGCCGCTATCATTTTTCTCCAGTTCCGGCCCAACCCGAGATGGGCGGCAAAAACCAGACTTGATTGCTCCTGGCCACCATATTTGGGCTGCTGCTTCGGGCACAGGTACAGGTATCATACGTAAGTCTGGTACTAGTATGGCCGCTCCTGTAGTTACTGGTGTAATAGCCTTGATACTTGCCGAAGCCCTCGCTTGCAACCTAACACTCACTATTGACCAAATTCGCCACATCTTAGCAGCTAGCACCAAGAAGAACTTTCCTAAACCCAATGAGCCGGAACGCTACGGTTATGGAGCGATTGATGCTAGTGCAGCAGTTTTAGCAGTACAAGGCCTGTGCAATAAATTATGATATTATATTCTCAGGCTAACCATCGTTAAATTTTGTCCGTAATGTTATAATATAAAGTTTACCTTTAGAACCATGACACACAAAGTCTTACGCTTGATTAAATGTTCAGGCGACAAATTCCAAAAAATAGAATCAAACCCAGCAGATTTAGGATGTCGAGAAGAACAGAGTGACAATCCCATTGCTGTCACTGTCAAAGTGGCTAAAGCTGATTATGTACCTGATTTTGTTCATGTTCGCTCCCATATTTCACCCAAGTTGTTTACGGCAACAGTCACGGAAAAAAATTTGCACCGACTAGAAGAAGATCCACAGGTTATTTCTTTAAGCACGCCAAGACGTTTATACGCAGTTTAAATCTACTTTCTTCTGATGAATGTTAATAATTAATAGGGACGGGTTCAATCAGATCTTCCGCCTCTTGACCTTACAGATACTGCATCTAAACCCGCCTGCATAGTGGTTAGTTGTTTGTTCAAGTATCAAATTTTATAGTTCTTTATCTTTAGATTTGGGTAGGATGGGCATAGTGCTCATCCTTGTTTATTTTGGTTTATTTTGGGGCGATCGCCAGCAATTAGCGCCTCTGTTTATCCAAAACTCAGGAAACTTTACCAAATCCTCCTCCCCCAGGAGTTTCTATCACAAAAACATCCCCAGGTTTCATCTCTACTGTTGCTGTACTATCTAAATTCTCTTGGGTTCCATTCTGACGTTGTATCCAGTTGCGTCCAACTTTTCCCGCTTCGCCACCATTTAATCCAAAGGGAGGAATAACCCGATGGCCGGAGAGAATATTAGCTGTCATAGCTTCTAGAAACTTGATGCGGCGGATAACTCCATTACCACCTGAATGTTTTCCTTTACCCCCGCTATCGGGACGAAGACTAAAGCTTTCCACCTGTACAGGAAAGCGAGTTTCTAAAACTTCTGGATCGGTCAGGCGGGAATTAGTCATGTGAGTGTGGACTGCATCAGTGCCATCAAAATTAGCCCCTGCCCCAGAACCACCACAGATGGTTTCATAATATTGATAACGGTCATTACCAAAAGTAAAATTATTCATCGTTCCTTGAGAAGCAGCCATCACACCCAAAGCACCATATAATGCATCAACAATAGTTTGAGAAGTCTCTACATTACCTGCTACCACTGCTGCTGGATAGGTTGGGTTAAGCATACAGCCGACCGGGATGATAATTTCTAGAGGCTTAAGACAGCCAGCATTCAGGGGAATATTATCATCTACCAGAGTGCGAAAGACATATAAAACTGCTGCTTGCGTTACAGCTTTAGGGGCATTAAAGTTACTATTCAGTTGCTCAGATGTCCCAGTAAAATCAATAGTAGCACTGCGATTTTCTCGGTCAATTGTGACTTTAACTTGAATCCGTGCTCCATTATCCATTTCAGAAATAAATGAGCCATCCCTGAGAACATCAATTGCCCGTCTGACTGACTCCTCGGCATTGTCTTGTACAAATTTCATATAAGCTTGGACTGTTTCAAGTCCGTATTGATAAACCATTTTCCGCAGTTCTTGAACTCCCCTTTCATTGGCGGCAATTTGTGCCTTGAAATCAGCTATATTTTGGTCAGGATTACGAGCAGGATAGGTATGATTTAAGAGTATCTCTCGTAGTTGGGCTTCCCGAAAATTTCCTTGTTCAACTAAGAGAAAATTATCAAAGAGAATTCCTTCCTCTTCTACCGTAGTACTGTGGGGAGGCATTGAACCGGGAGTAATTCCACCAATATCAGCTTGGTGTCCGCGAGAAGCAACATAGAAGAGGGGACTGGAGAAGGAAATATTTTCACTACTATCTAAAAATACAGGCGTAATCGCAGTCACATCAGGAAGGTGGGTTCCGCCGTTATAAGGATTATTAGATAGATAAACATTCCCTGATTTTAGGGTGTCGCCTTTATCATTAATTAAACTGCGGACACTTTCACTCATTGAACCTAAATGCACGGGAATATGGGGGGCATTAGCGACTAACAATCCAAAAGAGTCGAAAATAGCACAGGAGAAATCTAGCCTCTCTTTGATATTTACTGATGCTGCCGTGTTTTGAAGAACAATCCCCATTTGTTCGGCGATGAATTGATAGAGGTTTTTGAAGATTTCTAAGCGGACGGGATCGGGTTGAGATGTTATATACATTTTTGATTCCTATTTTGTTTAGGCTGTAAGATGCGTTAGCGCTAGCGTAACGCATCCTACGAGTGTTCAATTGATCTAAAACAGGCTGTCAAATCATAAACTGTAAAATAAATATCTATACCAAAAACACCAAGAATCAAAGTACAGCTTTGCGTAAAATCGTAGCGTTTTTAAACGCAGAGGGACGCGGAGTAAGCGCAGAGTCACGCAGAGTCTTTTTAAAGAAATCCGTTACGAATTAATGAAATGCTGTACTAAGTAATTACTGTCAGGCAAACCATGAAAGATTCGGAACAAAGCGAAAACCGATACAGGGATGAATACACCTCGGAACAAAGAAAAAACTGGTACAGCAATGCAGCAGATGCTTATAACCGGACAAGACCCCGATATCCTAAAGAAATAATTGATCGTGTTGTAGAATTAGCCCAAGTTCCCTCAGATGCAAACATTCTTGAATTGGGTTGCGGCCCTGGAATTGCAACAATGGCGTTTGCAAACTTGGGCTTTTGAGTACTTTGTCGGCGTACATAGCGCTAGAACCACAAAAGCGGGATTCTTTGTTTGCAGATTTGAGGACAGCGCTAGAGAGTAACTGGGGAAGGAGTTTCCAGGTATCATGTCTCTCGACTTTTCACGTTGCCCAAAAAATATAGCTAGTAGGTTGGGTATGGCGATCGCCAACCCACAAATCCTAAAGTTAATGTTGGATTATACTTCGTTCCACCTAACCTACAAGCTAAACTAAAGTTTCTCCAGCACGACGACAATCATCCAGAAGTGCGTTTAGTTCCGCAATCACTTTCCAAGGATTTCGACCTTTAAAGATAGCAGCAATTACCGCTTCATAGGGATTTTTTCCAGTTCGTTTAACTGCTGCGATCGCTGCTTTGTTAGAGAGTCTCCGTCCACTGACTAGCCAAGCGGCTAAGACATGTCCAGTGCGTCCAATCCCGCCAGAACAATGAACCACTACTTTCTCACTTTGCTGATTTGCGACTGCCAAGAACGGTAAAATTTGCTGGATTAGAGTTTCGCGATCGGCAAATTGAAAATCCTCAATCGGTGCCCAACAAACCCGATCCAATCCAAATGTTTGTCGATAGATTCCAAGCAAATTTGAATAACGAGTTAGCTGAGTATGGGGAAGTAAACAGCAAACGCGCTTAATGTTTTGACTCTGCATAAACTCAATCCACTGGTTGACCTTCTGATTACTGTATCCAGGTCTTGCAGAACCAAAAACAATCTGCTCACTTTCCCAAGCCGCAGCAAATTTGTACATACTTTTCTGTCAAAATCTTTGAACCCTTAATTCTAACTCTGTCGTTGCAATTTATAGACGCTGTAAAATTAAATGATTGCGTTCAGTTAACCTTGCTTCCCAATCAGGTTCTACTACAATCGTGCTAATTTTTTCTACGATAATTGCAGGTCCAATAATACTATCTTCTGGTTGTAAATCTTCCCGTCGATAAATAGGAGTGTCATGCCATTTTTCAGTAGTAAACATTCTCACTGTTTCAACAGAAGCAGGGGCTTCATTGATTGGACGGGTACGATTAATTAAAGGTTCTTCAGGAGTATCCATGATCTGAATAACTTCCACTGAAGCTGATTCGACAATTAAGGTTTTTTCTAGTTGAATGAAACCATAGCGAGATTTATGTTCAGCCTCAAATTCTTGTCGCATCACAGCTACTTCTGAGGCAAAATCAATAGTCAAAGTAGAGTTAGTTCCCTCATATTTCAAATTAACTTTTCTGACTATTTCCTCTTCACTACTTGCACCCTCGGAGGTTAGTTCGCTTCTAGCTTGGGTTTCTAGAGACTCCATTAGCCGCACTAGTTGAGGAATTAATGTTTGGGTAAGAGGCAATTCTACTGCCCCAACTCTTGTCGCCCGCACATCAGCTAATCCCATTCCGTAAGCAGAGAGAACTCCAGCATAAGGGTGCAGAAATATCTTTTTCATCCCCAAAGTATCGGCAATTAAACAAGCAACTTGCCCTCCTGCCCCTCCAAAACAACAAAGGACATATTGGGTAACATCATAACCCCGTTGCAGACTAATCTTTTTAATCGCGTTTGCCATATTATCTACAGCAATAGCAATAAATCCGGCGGCTACTTGTTCGGGAGTACGAGTGTTTCCTGTGGCAGTTTCAATATCTTGGGCTAATTGTGTAAATCGCTCTTTGACAATATCTTGATCTAAGGGTAAATTGCCATCCCGTCCAAAGACATGGGGGAAATACTGGGGGTGAATTTTGCCTAACATGACGTTGGCATCTGTGACAGCTAATGGACCACTACGTCGGTAACAAGCAGGGCCAGGATTTGATCCAGCAGATTCAGGCCCGACGCGATAACGAGAACCATCAAAAAACAGAATTGAACCGCCTCCAGCAGCAATGGTATTAATAGCTAATACGGGGACTTGCATGCGTGCGCCAGCAATCTCCGAATCTAATTGTCGTTCATACTCTCCTTTGAAGTGGGCAACATCTGTACTTGTTCCTCCCATGTCAAAGGTAATGACTAACTCAAAACCCGCTCTTTTGCTGGTTTGTACTGCCCCAACAATACCCCCAGCAGGGCCACTCAAAATACTATCTTTCCCTTGAAATTGTTCGGCTGCAACTAAACCTCCATCAGATTTCATAAACATTAATCTGACTCCGGGTAAATGACTGGCTACTTGATTGACATAGTGACGAAGAATGGGAGTTAAATAAGCATCTACGGCTGTTGTATCCCCTCTGCTAACTAATTTCATTAAAGGACTTACTTGATGGGATACGGATATCTGCGTAAATCCAATTTCTTGGGCAAGTTGGGCAACTTGTTGTTCGTGGTAGGGATAACGATAGCTGTGCATAAAAACAATGGCACAACTGCGAATTCCTATGTTGTAAGCTGCTTGTAAGTCAGTTTTGACTTTTTCAATATTTATAGAGGTTAATTCCTGACCGTTAGCATCATAGCGTTCATCTACCTCAATCACTTGTTCATAAAGCATTGTGGGTAAAATGATCTGACGGGCAAAGATATTAGGACGGTTTTGGTAGCCAATTCGCAGGGCATCTTTAAACCCTTTGGTAATCAGAAGTACGACGCGCGAACCTTTCCTTTCTAACAGTGCATTTGTGGCTACTGTTGTCCCCATTTTCACTACTTCGATTGCGTTAGTAGAAATGGGTTCGTTGCTTGAAAGTCCCATGATATCCCGAATACCTTGGATGACTGCATCTTGATACTGTTCGGGATTTTCTGAAAGTAACTTGTAGACTATAATCCATTGTTTCTCAGGAAGGGGAACAATCAAAAAACGTTCAGAATGTTCTGACAGTCTGTCTATGATTGTCTGATTATTAGTAACAGCGACAATATCTGTGAATGTACCACCGCGATCGGCAAAGACTTTTAACATTACTCTATTTCTTAAATAGTCTAGAAGTAGGATAGCAAGAGGATTTACATTGTTTCTACTTCGGATGCGGAATATTTTGACGACGAGTGTGGATTAATACATCAGTTTTAAAACTATTTTTGAGGATAAATCAAGGAATTTAAGCTTTTGGAATAGTATAACGCTTCAAAATAGCCACGATTTCTAATCTCGTGGCTGTTGTAGCCCAACACTTCGGTTCAGCAGATGAACGGCACTCCTGGTGATGAGTTCGGGTTTGTCTGCTGTCGCTGAACTTAGTCGTTAGGCTGCTTAGGCTATCTTTTTAGGAGCAATGGATTTTAAATTGTTTATTTCCATTTTTGTTGTTGTACATTCAATTTTACAGCTACTATTTCTACTGACGGATTGATGCGATCGCCATTTCTATACCATTGGATAATGGTACGTTAAGTTGTCACTAACGCACCCTTGTATCTTAGAAGAAGTGCAACGCCAATTTTGTGGTGCAGGCCGGACAGCCTGCATCGGACGGGCGAGACGCCCATCACACAAGAAAATCATATTGCATCAAATTAGCCTTGGAAGCATCCGTGAACCAGACAAAAAAGACTTATATCAATTTAATAGTGGTAATGATGGACGAGTTTTCTGAGTTGTCTTATTTTTTGGTGTTGCACTAAATAGGGATGAAAATTGAACCACTAAGTCACCAAGACACCAAGAATTGAATTTTGTATTTGTAATAGACAATAAATTCATCCCGTAAATATGCAACACCTATTTTTTCTGACTTTTACTCTTTATGACTACACCATGTTTTGGCAAGAGCCGCACCCTTTTGCCTTTTAGATTTTGACTTTTTAAGAGTACTGAGTTACGATTGGAACCTCGCGATTTAGCACCCAGTTGCCGACATCCCGGAGTTTGTAGTCTACTGGATCGTGGAGGGTAAATGTCCGTAGATCGCGCCAGTAGCGATCGCAGCCATAACTGGTAGCTGTAGAACGAGCGCCCATAACCTCAAAAATTCGGGTGGTAATATTCAAACCAACTTTTGTAGCAAAGGCTTTGGCTGCGGAAACAGCGATCGCCACTTCTCCCCTTTCTTCATGAGTCAGTGCATTTCCTTTATCCCATGCTGTCTGTACCTGTTGCGCCGCCTGACTTGCCAGCCCAATTGCTGCCTTCAGTTCAGTCCACAGTTCACCATAGTGGTGCAGAATGTAGGGGTCTTTTGATGCCCGATCTACTCCTGAAGTAATCCAGGGTCGAGTCATCGTGGTAGTGTATGCTTTTGCCGCTTCAAAGGCTCCCTCAGCAATTCCCAGGTAAACATAAGTTTTAGCCAGTTGATTGACAACGAACAGAAAGGTTGAAAATGCACCTTCGGGCGAAGGCGGAGGGCCAAGAATTTCATCGGGGTTCACGAAGACATTGTGAAATGTGAAACTACCGCTGGCTGTGCGTCGCTGTCCCATATTTTTCCAGTCGTCGTTGTAGACTACCCCTTCTCGATCCTTGGGAATGACGAAGATGATCGGAAAATCAACTCCCTCTTGCACAGCAGAGAATACTCGCAAATCTGCCACAATCGTGCCTGTTCCAAAGGTTTTGATGCCGTTCACCCGGTAGTGATTGTCTTCTGGTTCAATCTTGAGGCGAGTGTCTCGTGCATTAACGGCGTTTCCCCAAAACAGGTGATTTTGAGCAGTGGCTCGATAATAGCATTCGGCTTGAGCGGGTGTACCTGCAACTTGACCTAGCACAGACAGAATGATCTGGTTGGCGTAGAGTTGTCCAGTCGAACCATCTGCTTTGGCAAGTTCCTGAACGATCTTGAATGCTTCTATCCAAGTTGCCCCAACACCACCATACTCTCGTGGAACTACAAGAGGCAATAAACCCGCTTCCCGGAGTCGCTGAATTTCTTCATAGGGGATACCAGCTTGCAAATCTCGCTCAACTGCGCTAGCTGCCAACTCTTTGGAAACGGTAGTAGCGATCGCTATATAATCTTTTTGTTCATTGCGTTCTAGTAATTGCATAATAGTTTTCCTTTGAAAATAGAAGGGTAAAGGGAAGCCAGTCGCGTGAGTTCTTCCCAACTCGGCTTTTTAGCGATTCCAAAGCCTCCACAAACTGGCGTTGAGGGGAAAGGGAAAGACTTATTTTCAGCCTGCGTGGCGAACAAAAGTTCATCGCGCCTGTCTTGAGAGTTTGATTTCCAGACAGCGTTGTCAAAGAAATTTTTAGAGGCTACGTAGCTACATTACTTATCGCCCTTTGCTATACCTTTTACGCAAGAAGTCTATTGATTATTTCCCTGAGCGCTCTGATACAATCATTGGCGCAAAGCGATCGCACTTTCCTGGTATCCAGGGTTCTGAAGTAATTCGCTCGCGCTCCAATTTCTGCACAATTCTGGCTGAACGTGCCGGATCTCGCGAACCAAGAATCACACGCTGTCCCGCATCTGCAAACATCACTGCTAAACGAATTCCCATTCTGCCTGTACCAAGAATGCCAATTGCGTTCATCGTTTTCTCCTTCTTATCTATCTACTAGTTGGTAGGTTAGAGTGTAAAAAAAATTTGGGTAACTGAGCGTAAATAAAAATAACTATCAGGGTTGTTGATAGTTAGTTGTTGGTTGTTAGTTGTTAGTTTTTAACCACTAACCACTAACCACTAACTACTAACTACTAACTACTAACTACTAACCACTAACTACTAACCACTAACTCTTGACTCTTGACTTTTGACTTCTTAATTACCCTGCTCAACACCACCAACAACAGGTTTAACTTCGGCAGGATCGGAAAATGGATCGGTGCCGCCAGTCCAGTTAAAGTCACTAATTCGGAAGCTAATACCACCCAATTCTAAAACCGGATTGTAACGCAAGGTGATTCCATAAGTGCGACGGCTGTATTCTAAGATATAGTCAGTGCTAGTATTTTCCCCAGTATCCAAGTTAACTGAAGTTTGAAAACCCAGGCTAAATGGCCCATAAATCTGCTGTGTCAACCCAGCGCTTAAAACTCTGTTATCCACGGCACGGTCGAACAAAAAGGGAGATTCCCCAGTGTTAATGCCTTGGGAGTAACTGATGTTAAAAGCGGTATAGTCCAAAAAGGATCGGGAAAAGTGACCAAGTTGCCCTTGCAAACCAACAGTACCAATTAAGGTAGTTTGATCGTCGCCATTGCTGTAATAACTGGTAGTGCCAGTCACTCCACCAAATGCACTTAGGTAGGGAACTACTGGGTTGGGTGTGTATCGCAACCCTTCAGTAGCGGTGGGTGGTAATGGTTTGCCCCGCCATAGCGTAACCCCTCCATTGATAGCAGCACTGGCTTGGAGGCGACCGAGAGAGACGCGATCGTTATCCCGGATAGTTTCTAGCAAGTCTTGACGATCGGTATTGGCTGTGATGTATTGTGCGCCCCCCTGATAGCTGAGGTTTAACCCAGTGTTACCTAGAGGAATGATCGGAGAGGTGAGCACACCACCAAAGCTACTCTGGACAGTTTGGAACCCAAGGCTACCATTGTAAAGGCGATCGCGATAGCTATATTCCACTGTCAAAGTGTGGGGTGCGGTGACATCGCCTAATAGTTGACGCCACCGCAAACTCGCCCGCAGGTTGTCTTCGATGTCAGTCAAGTCAAAACTAGTTAACACCCCTGAACCCTCGACAACTGACCGTGGACTCAAAACGGCATCTAGTTTTGTCCTCAAACCAAACAGTGAGGGAATATTACTAAAACCTTCTTGTACTGTCTTTTGAGCGTAAAACTGAGGTGCGATACTCCAGCTGAAATTGTCTGTAGTGATGGGTTGGAAGTTGCGCTCCACAAAAAAACCACCCCGCTGATCGCCATCAAAACCAAAAGAAACCAAGCCAGGGGTAGCTTCGCGCTCTCTGCGGTCAATCACCTGCTCATCTCTGGGTATGGGTACACTCAAACCTTGATCGAATACTAAACGCTGTCCCTGCGTCCTCACGCGGTCTTGCTGGGGAGCTTCTCGCGTTAGTGTGACTTTATTTGCCCGTAACACCAGTTCTGGAGGCGAAAAGGGGTCATTGGTGATACTTACATCTGTTGCTTGCAAGCCACGCGGGTAAAAATCAATGCGTGCAGCTTCAAAGCGCAGCCGTCGCACTTGACCTCCCTGTTGTGGGCTGGGTAAATTTCTAGCACCGGTTCTGCCACCAACACCGACATTAATTCCTCCCGGACTACCCACCCCAGTCAGTGGTTGAGCGCTTCTGATTCTGTCGCTGGGCGGACGTGCTGGTACTCCACCCGCTGTTACATCAGTGGGTAAAAAAGAAAAATCCTGTCCGGCTGTGGGTAGAAAAATCTCGCCGCGACCAGCCAGCATTTCTCCAGTATCCTGAATAAAGTTATAGGTAAATCGCTGCCCGCGTAATACTTGGTCGCCTCTTGTGAGGGCAACATTTCCTTCTCCTACGGCGATCAAGTTATCCAAATTGACTTGGACGCGATCGGCATCCACTACCGCCCCATCAAAGCGCACGACTACATTTCCTTCTGCTGTTACCACCCGTCGGTTTTGGTCGTACTCTTGGCTATCTGCTATTACTTCAATTACTCTTCTGGTTTCTGGAGGTGCAGCAGGCGAGTTTGGCGCGGGTGGTGGTTGCTGTTGAGTGGGCGATTGGCTGGTGGTGCTGCGAGTTTTAAATTCTATAGTTGAGGGCTGTGGCGATGCATTTGCTTGCTTGTTACCGTCAAATTGGATTTTGATCGGTTGAGGGGTTGGCTGAAAAGTCTGTTGATTTTCACTTTGTTGTCCCTGGATTAATTGCTCAGTCAACAATTGTGAATTTTTCTGGGATACATTCTTGCTGTTGTGAAGTGGTTGGGTGAGTTGCTCTTTTACCGGCAAAGCCTCAGTTTTTGCCGTTTGAATACTGTTTTCGTTCCTAACACCAGAAGCTTGTAGCTGTTGCAGTGGATAACCAACAGACAGCGGCTCACCTAGTAGAGTCGCACTATTTTCAATCATCCTATGAGGCGAAAATTCTGCTGGAAATGTTTCTGGTGTAGTGGGTGTAGATAATGTAGATAAGGTTTTGGCGACAGATAACTCATCCTTGGTTGGCTGGGCAGATTGCTCTAAAGGTTTGTCTGTACTACTAGAAGTTGCTGGCTTTTGCTCCTGTGGATTTTCTGTATTTGCTTGTGTTTTGCTGTCAGTTCCTGCACATGACGAGCAGGATGTCTGTTCCCCAACAGAATCCAACTGGCGATCGCTCTGAGAATGCAATTGGCGATCGCCTACAGCTGTAACGAGTAGATTCGCTGCTTGTAGAGGTTCGATTATGGGAGGCGGTTCGGGCGGCAAAACAGGATGAAACATATCAATCTAGCAAACAAACAGCCAAAATTAAGAGCCGGAAGGACTAATTTAACCTTTTGCCTTCCGACTTTCGCCTTCTGTTTAACTAACTTTAAGCAAGCCGCCCTAAGAGCGTCTAGTATTTTCCGCTTTCGGCAGTCGCGGATGAATTGTCGCGATCTTACTCTAAATCCCGACGACCGGGGTTACGAGCAGGATCGTTTGACAAGAATCCAAACACAAACAGAGTAACGAAGAAGGCAACAACAATATAAACAATGATTTTTAAAGTCAGCATTGGGTATCTCCTTTGGATATGAAAAGCTTTCCGCGTCTGCTGTGCAGATTAAGATAGTTCCTTTATCTTACCCAAATCTCATCCCCTTTTTGGAGAACACTGGTGTAAGTGAGCAGAGAAACCCTGCAAATCAACCAACACACTCGCTAGTCTCCACTAGAGTTGTCTGACTTTTAGATGCGCCTTGCTTTGCAGACGTTTTGCCTACAACAGATGTTTCCAGCCTTAAGTTTAGCAGCATGCCTTCATCAGACATAGCTGTCTTGAAAATAGGGATTGGAGATTGGGGGCAACGGGGATCTGGAAAGAGATTTTCATTTCCTCGTTGTGGGCAATTGCCCGTGAGGGGCTAGCTTGAACACGAGCAAATTAAACCCCTATTTCCGCAGAAAATGCAGATTAGAGGCAATAAGGTATGAGGAGTGAGTAAAAAGAGATTTTTATGCTTTTGTTGTGAGATTCTATAGTGGATCTGTTTTATTTAGTTATTTAGTTTCTGTCTAAATATCAAATAATCACTAATCATAAATGACGAACAACACAAATTCTAAGTTAAAGAAAATTAAGTTGATTAGCTCTCATTAACTATTTAAGTTTATTATGTTGATTTTTTCATTACTATTATTTTGCTCATTTGAATTTGATTATTTATAAGCTGAAAATTCTATAATTTGGGAGAACTCCCTGTTGGAGTGCCCTAGCTCACCATTTGAGTGGGAGAGCCTCTGGCTCTAATTCTCGTTACCAGGTTCAACCTGGTAACTAGGGTTTCATAAGAAGGATTTTGATACCAGTATCAATCTCTGGAGTTTATTAGTAGTTCATCACAAATTCGGCTTTTAACTACTTTTGCAGGTATTCCTACAGCAACGGAGTAGGGAGGAATATCTTTAGTAACAACTGCTCCTGCACCAATCACACTACCTTTGCCAATAGTGACTCCATCTAATACTGTTACCCCGTGTCCTAGCCAACAGTCATCTTCTATGACAATCCCCTTGCAAGTAATGCCTTGCTCTGCAATATATTTCGTAGGATCTGCAAAATTATGATTATTGGCAAATATTCCTGTATTGGCTGCAATTAGACAGCGTTTGCCAATTTTTACATCTCCCGGGCCAGTTATAGAAACACCAGGACCAATAAATGTCTCTTGATCGATGTGGATGTGGGTATCGTCTAAAGCACCGATGTCTACATTTTTCTCAAGAGCAACGCTATTTTCTAGACAAACTCTATTATTCTCGTGCCCTCTGGCATCTATGCGAACGCCTTTGAAAATATGGGCACCACTACCAATTTCAATACAAGACGCATTGAGAAATTCAACATCATTTTGAATATAAACAGAATTATCTAATCGGGCAAAAATCAGACGATATAGCGAGTTTCGCAGTTTAGGACCAAAAGCGATGGTTGGAATATTTCCTAGCAAGTTAATTAATAAAACTTCTTTAAAACGGTTCATTTTTTTCCAATATAGCTGTTGTTTCATAGTTAGACTACTCTCTATTTTTGGTATTTTCGTAATTTTTGTCTGTACTTTATTCACTGTATTACCATTATGCATTTATCATCTATTGATAATTATTTGGAATGGTATACAAAAGCTTTGATGATTTTTGGTTTGCTTTTTAGAAAATAAACCCAAAAACATAAGCAATGAGAAGCTATCTTTCAGTAAGTTTTGATAAAACTTGCATTTAAATCCACAAAACTTACTTAGTTTTACCTGCAACTAATATCAAATTTACTGTTAGATAAAAATGGTTCAGACAAATGGCAATCAGAATAAACCCGCTTGTAGATTACCAATCTGAGTCTGAATAGACTTGATATTAATTGTGTCTGCTGATGAGCAAGTTTTGCAGCAGTACGCAGGATAAAATAGAGGACACTGCTTGTTTACTGCCAGAATAAATTTCTCAGAGAATACCAGGATTTGGTAAATGCAACTATCAGACTATCCAGCTGTAAAAGCTGGCAGACGAGAGAGGCTATTCTTCAATTTATAAGGCAAAGCAGGAAAGATTCCTACGAAACTGCCTGTAGAGAATAATTACCATAAACCTACTCCCTGCTAGGCAGTTTTAATCTTTCCGATGTGTACTTAAACAAGCAACTCTTTCCACAAAACTACATTTGTTGAAACATCCTCAGTTATAAACAAAGCTTTTGCTTTTCATCAACAGAATGTAGTTTTTGATTTTTTGTCTACGCACAGCAAATTCAGGGTGGAATGTCTCCAACTTCAGACATCACATTCAGCTTAAGTGCAAACAAGTATGCACTTCCTCTGTTTATGTGACGGCTTTGTTGCAGCCAATTTTTACTATGTGCTGCTTTTATCATGACGCACGTAGACTATACTATAGACCAAGCAAATTGCTGTTTTTAGATATATTGAGCCAGATTTAAAATGACCACATCTCTCTTTTAGCATAGTTTATTTCCTTAGATCGGAATAAAAAGGTTAGTTTAAAAATTTTTATCATTGCTGACGTTTGGATTAAGCCAGTATTTTGCGATCGCACAGCACAAAGAAGTATGCCCTACATAACAAAAAAGAGATTACCTCCTACTAGGGATAGATTTGTAAGATAGAAGAAATAGAGGAGAAGGCAGAAGGGACTAATTTCATTTATGAAGAAAATCAGAAAAAGCTTTTTAGGGAAATCTCTACCTGATTTTTAACATTCACTCTGCTTGCTCTGTAAAGTCAGAAATCAAGATTTAAGGAGAAAATAGGGCTATAATTGTGACTTTACCTATATTTTCCTGTTAGCTTCTCCGTGGATTTAGAGTTTCCATCTTTTCTGTTTGGGTCTGTTTGGGACTCTGTACTCAGAAAAACAATTATGAGAAGAGTTTTCAATGCTTAACAATATTGAAGACGATTTACAAACAGAGTATAAAAAATTGGCAACATTAACAAAAGACAGACAACAATAGCGATAGCTAGACTTGGAGTTATGCTGACCTATGCAGCCAATTCGCACATTCAACGTTTCTCCTTCCTTACCTCCGCGACTTGAACCACTGCGGAAGTTAGCATATAACTTGCATTGGGATTGGAACGTTGAAACTAAAGACTTATTTCGCCGTTTAGATCCCGATTTGTGGGAATCCAGCCATCATAACCCTGTTTTGATGCTGGGAACCATTAGCCAAGCGCGACTGATGGAAGTAGTAGAAGATGAAGGCTTTCTGGCGCAAATGGATCGTGCCGCCTCGCAGCTAGAAGACTATTTTAAAGAGCGCACTTGGTACCAGAAAACGAGAGAAAAGGGATCGGGGACTAGGGATAAGGGACAAGTAGGACAAGCGAGAAATTCTCCCTTGTCTTTTCCCGATCCCCAATCCCCAATCCCCGATCCCCGATTCCCAGAATGCTACGCCTATTTTTCTGCTGAATTTGGGCTTGTAGATTGTTTGCCTATCTATTCTGGAGGTTTAGGCGTACTAGCTGGCGATCACCTTAAATCTGCCAGTGACTTAGGACTGCCTCTTGTGGGAGTAGGCTTGCTGTACCAACAAGGGTACTTTGCCCAATATTTGAATGCAGATGGCTGGCAGCAAGAACGCTACCCGATTAACGACTTTTACAATATGCCTCTGCACCTAGAACGAAATCCGGATGGTTCAGAACTGCGGATTGCAGTAGATTATCCAGGGCGCACTGTGTACGCTAGAGTTTGGCGCGTACAGGTGGGAAGGGTGCCGTTGTATATGCTCGACACTAACATTGAACCCAACAATCCTTACGATCACGATATCACCGACCAACTTTACGGTGGTGATATTGATATGCGTATCCACCAAGAAATGATGCTGGGTATCGGTGGGGTCAGGATGTTAAAAGCGCTGGGGTATAATGTCACAGCCTACCACATGAATGAAGGACACGCGGCGTTCTCTGCTCTGGAACGCATCCGCATCCTGATTGAGGAACAAGGACTGAGTTATGCCGAAGCCCGGCAAGTGGTAGGTTCTACAAATATCTTTACTACCCATACGCCAGTGCCAGCTGGAATCGACTTGTTTTCCCCAGACAAAGTTTTGCACTACCTAGGGCATTATGCAGATATCTTTGGCTTGGGCAAAGACCAATTTCTAGCACTAGGGCGAGAAAATACGGGTGATTTATCTGCGCCTTTCAGTATGGCAGTATTGGCACTCAAGATGGCGGCGTTTTCTAACGGTGTGGCACAGCTGCACGGTACGGTGTCGCGGCAGATGTTTAAGGGCTTGTGGACTGATGTGCCCGTAGAGGAAGTGCCAATTAATGCGATTACTAACGGTGTGCATGCCCGTAGTTGCGTCGCTAAATCGACTCAGGAGTTGTACGATCGCTATCTCGGCCCAAATTGGTCATCTGCACCAACCGATCACCCCCTGTGGGATCGCATGGACGCCATTCCCGATGAAGAGTTGTGGCGCAATCACGAGCGCTGCCGCTTGGATATGATCTTATATGTGCGGGAGCGTTTAGTCAGACATTTACGCGATCGCGGTGCTTCCCCCAGTGAAATTGCCCAAGCCCAAGAAGTCCTCGATCCTTACGTTTTAACGATTGGCTTTGCTCGTCGTTTTGCTACCTACAAACGTGCTACTCTCTGGATGAGAGACGTAGAGCGTATCAAGCAGATTTTGTTGGGTAACAAACACCGCAAAGTCCAATTTGTCATTGCTGGGAAAGCACACCCCAAAGATATTCCTGGTAAAGAACTCATCCGCGACATCAATCATTTCATCCGCGAACAGGGTTTGGAAAAACAGATTGTGTTTGTTCCAAATTACGACATATATATTTCTCGGTTGATGGTAGCGGGTTGTGATGTCTGGTTAAATACACCGCGTCGTCCCCGTGAAGCCTCTGGTACTAGCGGTATGAAAGCGGCGATGAATGGATTGCCGAATTTAAGCGTGCTTGATGGTTGGTGGGATGAAGCTGACTATGTCCGTACCGGTTGGGCAATAGGACATGGCGAAATTTATGACGATCCTATTTATCAGGATGAAGTAGAAGCCAATGCCCTGTACGACATCTTAGAAAAAGAAGTCGTACCGCTGTTTTACGATCGCGATGCGGATGGCTTGCCAAGACGCTGGATTGACAAAATGAAGGATGCAATCCGGTTGAATTGTCCGTTCTTTAATACAGCCCGGATGGTAGGAGAATATGCACAGCGAGCATATTTTCCAGCCAGCGATCGCTACTATACCCTCTATAGCGATAACTATGCTCCAGCGAAAGAACTGGCGGCTTGGAAAGCGAAACTTACCGACCATTGGTACGACATCAAGATCAAAGATATTGATGTATCTGTAGGGCCTGATATTGAGGTTAACCAAACTGTTGCTGTCAAAGCCAAGGTTGACTTGGCAACTCTGACGAATAATGACGTACAGGTAGAGTTATATCAAGGCTCAATAGATGCCAATGGTGAAATTGTCAACGGTATACCCGTGGTAATGGAATACCAAGGAGAAGATACACAAGGACTCAGTATTTACACGGCTAATGTCATATATACCACCTCTGGTTTACAAGGCTTATCTTTGCGTGTATTGCCTAAACATAAGTACCTTTCTAGTCCCTATGAACCAAGGTTGATTCTCTGGGCGCAGTAAACGATTAGGGATTGGGGCATCGGGCAAGGGGCATCGGGCATAGTAAAAATCAGTGCTTCAATCCCCAATCCCCTACATTCTTTGGGGAATGACAATATAACCAGTGGTGCGATCGCCCAACACCAAGTTACGTTGTTCTCCCCAATACCACCAATGTGCGCCTACGTAAGCGCAGATCAGGCTATCTAGTTTGTCTTCGGCTGCTTTGAGTGCTGCGCCTGCGGTGGGGATTTCGAGAAGAATAAATAGATGGGGTGATGGGGTGATGGGGGGATGGGGTGATGTCCGATCAAACGCCAAAGGTGGTTTAAGAGTAGGTAAGATATCAAGAATGTAATTTTGGAGTTTACTTAATTCTAAGCGACGCTCATTGAGGCGTCCTTTTTTATATTTGAGGATGCGTTCTAAGCCGAATAGATGAACTATGGCGGGGTGAGGAAAGACTTCTATTTGATATCTACCGGGTTTTTGCGGTTCGATGGTGGGTGCGTGGACAAAACCACGAGTTTCTAATTCTAAGCCAAAGTTGACGGTGCGTTCTGCAAAGGGAAGACTGAGATTGGCAGGATAGCATCCAGCGTGATATTTGCCAAAGTGTTTGTGGGTGAGTTTGTCAGGTAAGCGACTTCCGGTAGTGTTGGGGATGATGGTAGGTGCGTCTACGGCAATGATGGCACTTTCACCTGGTAAAACATAGCTATCAATCCAGGTGAGGATATCTGCGATGGATTCTTTGCGGTCTATGTCTAAAATGTGTAATTGATTGTCTGACCATTCTAAACAACATAGTCCGCTTGGTTGCGATTTCCAGCCTAAATCGATACCGATAAATTTCATTATGATTGGGCGTGCATTCAAAGTTTTTTCTTATCACCCAGCTAATCCCTTGTCAATGAGTACATTTTTCATGTACTGATTGGAATATAGTAAATATGAAGTTTTGTGAAGCGAGAGCTAGGGATGTACATTGTACAGATTGCCTCGGAATGTGCTCCTGTGATTAAAGCAGGAGGTTTAGGGGATGTTGTTTACGGTCTGAGTCGGGAATTAGAGACGCGGGGGCATTGCGTCGAGATGATTCTGCCCAAGTATGATTGTATGCGCTACGACCATATTTGGGGACTTCATGATGCCTATTTAAACTTGTGGGTACCCTGGTATGGTGGTGCAATTCACTGTTCTGTGTACTGCGGTTGGGTACATGGAAGAGTGTGTTTCTTTATTGAACCCCATTCTCAAGATAATTTCTTTAATCGGGGCTGCTACTACGGTTGCGATGATGACAATATGCGCTTTGCGTTCTTCAGCAAAGCGGCTTTGGAATTTCTGCTTCAAAGTAATAAGCGACCCGATGTGATTCATTGCCATGACTGGCAGACAGGTTTAGTTCCAGTCATGCTCTATGAGATGTACAAGTATTATGGGATGGAGTATCAACGGGTTTGCTACACCATCCACAACTTTAAGCATCAGGGAATAGGCGGTGCAGATACTCTCTGGGGAACAGGCTTAAATCGCGAACCTTATTACTTCCAATACGATAAGCTGCGTGACAATTTTAACCCCTTTGCCTTGAACTTTATGAAAGGGGGCATTGTTTACTCGAATGCTGTAACCACAGTTTCACCCCACCATGCTTGGGAAGCCCGTACTACGGATGTTGGCTGTGGTTTAGGTCATACCTTGCATTTGCACCAAGATAAATTCACTGGGGTTCTCAACGGTATTGATTACGATTTTTGGAATCCTGAAATCGATCGCTACATTCCTTATAACTATACACGGGATGATTTTGAACAAAAAGTATATAACAAAAAAGCTCTACGAGAGCGGCTCATGCTCCGCCATGCTGACAAACCAATTATTGCTTACATCGGTCGGTTAGATCATCAAAAAGGCGTGCATCTTGTTCATCACGCCATTTATCACGCACTCAACAAAGAAGCGCAATTTGTATTACTAGGTTCAGCAACAGAACCAGGAATCAATGCTCATTTCCAACACGAAAAACAATTTTTAAACAGTAACCCCGATGTGCATTTAGAATTAGGCTTTAACGAAGAATTATCCCACTTAATTTATGCAGGGGCAGATATGATTATTGTCCCCAGCAATTACGAACCCTGTGGGTTAACACAGATGATTGGTTTGAAGTACGGCACAGTACCGATTGTTCGGGGCGTGGGTGGACTGGTAAATACCGTATTTGACCGAGACTACGACCAGAATGTACCACCAGAACAACGCAATGGCTATGTGTTTTACGAAACAGATCATCATGCCTTAGAGTCAGCAATGGATCGGGCGATCGCACTGTGGTACGAATATCCTGAAGAGTTCCGCAAACTCGCCATTACAGGTATGGAGTATGACTACTCGTGGAACTATCCTGGAGCAGATTATGTAGAGATTTACGACAGGATAAAACACAAGTGGTAAGTAGCTGTAAATAAGCGTATTTCTCGTAGTGACTGTTAGTGGATAGTGGATAGTGGTTATCAACTAACTACCAACCACTAACCACCAACCAATGTAGAGACGTGCCATGGCACGTCTCTACAACCACCAACCACCAACCACATCGTAAACTTCCGGGTTAACGCAATAAGGTAATCTTTCTCCCTTCAACCCAGCAATCAAATTATCAATTGCCATATTTGCCATTTTTTCCCGTGTCTGGCAGCTAGCACTGCCGATGTGAGGAGTAATAATTAAGTTATCAAGAGTCAGCAATGGGCTATCAATTGGTATTGGTTCTGGTTCCGTGACATCGATCGCAGCACCCGCAATTTCACCACTGCTTAATGCTTGGTACAAAGCATCTGAGTCTACAATTGCTCCCCTTGCTGTATTAATGAGAATGGCAGATGGCTTCATCAGTGCAAATTGCGGTTCGCCAAACAGATGATAAGTATCGTCAGATAAAGGCGTATGAATGGTGACAAAATCTGACTCTTGCAACAACTGTTCAAACTTAACAAACTCTACACCTAGCGATTGTTCTAATTCTGGATCGCATCTATGTCTACTGGTGTAAAGAATTCGCATATTAAAACCTTTAGCACGACGAGCGATCGCCTGACCAATACGCCCAAAACCAACAATCCCCAACGTCGCACCTGTTACGTTTGGCCCCAGTAATAAATCCGGTTCCCAAGTCCGCCACTCCCCCGCACGGGTAAACCGATCTCCCTCCACCACTCGCCGTGCAGCTGCCATCAATAACGCCCAAGTTAAGTCAGCAGTCGCATCTGTCAAAACACCTGGAGTGTGACCGACAGGAATCTGCCGTGTCGTTGCAGCTGGGATATCAATGTTATCGTACCCCACAGCCATCTGACTAATCACCTTCAGTGACATTCCAACTTCTATCAATTGTCTATCAACCTGGTCAGTCAGCAAACACAGTAACCCATCTATTTCTCGCACCTTTGCCAGCAAAACTTCATAAGGAGGCGGTTCGCGTCCCATCCAAACTTCAACATTCGCAATTTCTTGCAGTCGTTGTAAATCAGTTGGTAGACGGCGAGTAACAAAAACTCTAGCTTGGGGCATAATTACAAACAAACACTATACTTAATTTTGTTTTATTTTGAGCATCCTTCATTTTCAGAACAAAAATAATACAGCAATCCTACTCTCTCCTCTTCTCTTCCTTTGTGTCCTTTGTGGTAGCCTGCGGCAAGCCGCTGCGCGTCTACGTTAAAAAATATATTTTTCACAACTCAAAAAAAACCACCTGTATCGTAAAACTTTTATCTTAGTGCTTCTAACAAAACTTCATGTAATATAAATAGTCGAGACAATACCTCCTCAACATCATGGGCAACACATTTGGACATCTATTTCGCGTCACCACTTTTGGCGAGTCCCACGGCGGCGGTGTGGGAGTTGTCATTGATGGTTGTCCTCCCCGACTAGAAATTTCAGCAGAGGAAATCCAAGTAGAACTAGATAGGAGACGTCCAGGACAAAGTAAAATTACCACGCCTCGCAAAGAAGAAGACAAATGTGAAATCCTCTCCGGTGTATTTGAAGGCAAAACCCTGGGCACGCCGATCGCAATTTTAGTACGCAACAAAGACACTCGCCCCCAAGATTATGATGAAATGGCGCTGAAGTATCGCCCATCCCATGCAGACGCAACCTATGATGCCAAATATGGTATCCGCAACTGGCAGGGTGGCGGGAGGTCATCGGCGCGGGAGACAATCGGTAGAGTAGCAGCAGGGGCGATCGCCAAAAAAATCCTTCGTCAAATTACAGGTGTAGAAATCATCGCTTACGTCAAGCGCATCAAAAATTTAGAAGGCGTCATTGATCCCAACATCGTTACTTTAGAACAAGTTGAAAGCAATATTGTCCGCTGTCCCGATCCCGAATGCGCCGAACGGATGATTGAATTAATCGAAGAAATCCGGCGGGAAGGCAATTCTATTGGTGGTGTGGTGGAATGTGTAGCGCGAAATTTACCCAAAGGTTTAGGCGATCCAGTCTTCGATAAATTAGAAGCGGATCTAGCCAAAGGAGTAATGTCTCTCCCTGCTAGCAAAGGATTTGAAATTGGTTCTGGTTTTGCAGGAACACTACTCACAGGCTTTGAACATAACGACGAATTTTATATTGATGAAGGCGGCGAAATTCGTACCCGCACTAACCGTTCCGGCGGAATTCAAGGCGGAATTTCTAACGGTGAAAATATTATTATTCGTGCAGCATTTAAACCAACAGCAACGATTAGAAAAGAGCAGAAAACAGTAACTAATGAGGGTGAAGAAACAATCTTAGCAGGCAAAGGACGTCACGATCCTTGTGTGTTACCACGTGCAGTCCCAATGGTTGAGGCGATGGTGGCGCTAGTGCTGTGCGACCATTTATTGCGGCATCATGGGCAGTGTCAGGTGTTGTAGAAAATACGGGGTTTGTAAAGATAATTTTTACTCTTAGAAAGTCGGCAGGAAGTAGCGAAATATCTACTTTGTGTCTTTGTGCCTACCCTGCGGGAAGCCGCTGCGCGTCTATGTGCTGAAAAAATAATTTTTGAAACACCAAGACACTAAGACACCAAGAAATTTTCATTTGCTAGATTTACACTTTGAAAGGGCTGGGGTTGAATCTAAATTTTTTAAGGGTTGCATCCAATGGACTTTGTGACAATTTTAGGATTAGTTGCTGCTAGCTTCACGACATTTGCCTTTTTGCCGCAGATGATTAAAACATGGCAGACAAAATCAGCTAAAGATGTTTCATACACGATGCTGATTATTTTTATAATTGGTATTTTTTTATGGTTATTATATGGAATTTTTCGTCATGATGTAGCTATTATTATTGCCAATTTTATTATTTTAATTTTGAATCTCATAATTTTATGGCTTAAAATTAAATATAGATAGCAACACAGGGGATTCAGTGATTTTCTATCCCCCAAACCCGATTCTCTATTCCCTAAAAAACATCTGTGACATCATCTGTATTCGCTGCTGAACGCCTTCTATTTACCCCCGCTACTCCTGACACCAACGCTATTCCCACTATCTTCGCCTTTCCCAATGAGTATAGTGTGGGCATCACTAGTCTTGGCTATCAGGTGGTGTGGGCGACTTTGGCGATGCGTGCAGATGTGCAGGTGAGTCGCCTCTTCACCGATACTCACGAACAACTGCCAAGACAGCCAGAATTACTTGGTTTTTCGATGTCGTGGGAATTGGATTATGTGAATATTTTGAATTTGTTGGAATCTCTGGAAATTCCTATCCGGGCAATTGCTCGTAAAGATCATCATCCCATAGTTTTTGGTGGTGGACCTGTCTTGACTGCTAACCCCGAACCCTTCGCAGATTTTTTTGATGTCATTTTATTGGGGGATGGGGAAAACCTGCTGGATAATTTTATCAATGCTTATAAAGCAGTTAGAAATGCTGATAGGCAAACTCAACTAAAAGCACTCGCACAAGTACCAGGAATTTATGTTCCTTGTTTGTATGAGGTGGAATACCACGATGTCGATGGTGCGATTAAGTCAATCAATCCTATTTCACCAGAAATTCCCGCTGTAGTACAAAAGCAAACTTATCGAGGCAATACTTTATCAGCATCAACGGTGGTGACTGAAAAAGCAGCTTGGGAAAATATTTACATGGTGGAAGTGGTGAGAAGTTGCCCAGAAATGTGTCGTTTCTGTTTGGCAAGTTATCTCACTTTGCCTTTTAGAAGTGCGAGTTTGGAAGGTTCGTTAATTCCGGCAATTGAAAGAGGTTTAGAAGTCACAAATCGGCTAGGATTACTAGGCGCTTCAGTTACTCAGCATCCAGAGTTCGAGAGTTTATTAGATTATATTAGTCAGCCAAAATACGATGATGTTCGTCTTAGCATTGCTTCAGTGCGAACCAATACTGTAACGGTGCAGTTAGCACAAACTTTGGCGAAACGAGATACTAAATCCCTCACCATTGCTGTAGAAAGTGGTTCGGAGAGATTACGGCAAATTATTAACAAAAAGCTGCACAACGATGAAATTATCCAAGCTGCGGTAAATGCTAAAGCTGGAGGATTAACGGGTTTAAAACTCTATGGGATGGTGGGAATTCCTGGTGAAGAACCAGAGGATTTAGATGCTACCGTGACAATGATGCGTAATATGAAAAAAGCTGCTCCTGGTTTGCGGTTAACACTGGGATGCAGTACTTTTGTACCCAAGTCACATACGCCCTTTCAGTGGCTTGGGGTGAATCGGCAAGCGGAAAAGCGGTTGCAATTATTACAAAAACAGCTAAAGCCCCAGGGGATAGACTTTCGCCCAGAAAGTTACAATTGGTCTATAATTCAGGCTCTATTATCGAGGGGCGATCGCCGATTGTCAAAACTTTTAGAACTTACTCGCAACTTTGGTGATTCTTTGGGTAGCTACAAGCGTGCTTTTAAAGAACTTAAGGGAACACTCCCCGATTTAGATTTCTACGTTTATGCTAACTGGTCAACAGAGCAAGTCTTGCCTTGGAGTCACTTGCACGGCCCCCTGCCACAGTCTACACTACTAAAACACTTGGCAGATGCAACAAGTCAATTCAAATCATCCATAAAGGAACTACAGCCGTTAAAATAGTAGATTCTTGGAACTGAAAGAGAGAATTAGTTTCGATGCAAAATACAGCAGAGTATTACTGCGCCTATTGTGGGGAAGAAAATTTAACTTTTGTTGATTTGAGTGGCGGGGGACAGCAATCTTACATAGAAGATTGTCAAGTTTGCTGTCGTCCTAATATTTTGTATATCCGTGTCGATGAAGACACTCTTGATATCGAGATTGATACTGAATACGAAGGCTGAATTTGAGGTTTTTCTCAATGCTGGACTTTAAATACTCCTCAGTGATTAATGCACCAGTAGAAGTAGTTTGGCGATTTCACGAAAGACCAGATGTTTTGCAACTGCTTAACCCCCCTTGGCAACCAGTACAAGTAGTCCGGCGGGAGGGAGGATTGGGCGTTGGTGCTGTCACCGAGTTTCGCCTTTTTCTTGGGCCATTGCCTTTGCGTTGGTTAGCGCGTCACACTGAATACGAAGAATATCACCTGTTTACTGACGAACAGATATCCGGGCCTTTTGACCATTGGGTACATCGACATCATTTTGAACCTGAAAATGGCAAAACCAGATTGACTGATGAGATTTCCTTTTCTTTGCCTGGTGGACAACCAATTGAATTTCTGGGTGGTTGGTTAGTACAGGTGCAACTAGAAGCAATGTTTCGCTATCGCCACCATATAACTAGACGGGAATGCGAGTCTTAATAAGTCAAGAATCAATGATTAATAGTTCCCACCAACAACCAACCACCAACAACCAACCACTAACCACTAACTACTAACAGTCATAACAATAATTTTATTTAACAATTACTTTTTTAAAAAAATATCAAAGTCCTGGACTTTTAGTTGTACTGGACATTTTTCTCATAGGATAATAATTTTAGTTTTTCCTCCGTTAAAACACTGATAATTTAACGCCACAGACTAATAGTCCGCGGCGGTGATTTTACTGTTTAAAACTTTAAAAACATGAATTTTTTACAATCTATATTCCCTCACAAAGGAACTTTCAAGTTAGCCTTCGTGGGTATGGCTTGCCTATTGTTTTTCATACCTTTGGTAAAGGCTGAAGAACAGGTAAAAAGAGAAACTGCATCAGTAAACAAACTAAGTAATAACCTAGTGCAACTCTCTCAACAAAAAGTTTGCCCTTCTGTTGAACTGCTACCAACACGTAGTTTTGAGACAGATAAATATTATGTGTTTATTTGTAGGGGAAATCAAAAAAGCCCTCTTGGATATTACGTACGTTTTACTAAAAATGGAGGTACTAAAATTACAATTCCTGTAAGTAGCAAAATTGGTGAAACTTACCTTGCTACAAAAGGTGAAGCTACATACGTGGTGACACCTTACGAATTAGTAGTAACCAAAGTAAATAGGCGCGATCGCGTTATTTTTAGAGAAAAAGTGAATAATGCGATCGCGGCTGATGGTCAACCTTTAGCGAGGGCTTGTCCTGATGGTAATACTACCTTTGTGGAAGCAGAAACCAAAAACTTTATTGTGTATATTTGCGGTAGAGAAGTACCTGATAGTTATGTAGCTGTTGCTAGAAATGGGAATAACAGAATTGCTCTCCCACTGCAAAAATATAATTCCAGTGGGAATATGGAAGATAGTCAGTATGTTGCTGTGAATGGTGATATACGTTACATTCTCACCCGCAAATTATTAAAAGTTTCTCGTGATGGTCGAAATATAGTCAAAGAAAAAGTTTTGCATTGGAATTAACATTCTGATGTAATGGTTATGCGTTATGAGCAGTTGTAGTATGAGTTAGTAGCTTCGCCACAGCGTCCGAGGTTGTTGATTCCACAGTCTGAGGAGTAGAGTAAGAAGAATAACTTAGTACAGCTTTGCTTTAAACGCAGAGGCACGCAGAGTAACCGCAGAGGCTCGCAGAGTCTAATTAGTTACAAATTTGTGCAATGTTGTACTTAGCAATCCCAATCAGGTTTTATTTATCCTGATTTTTGAAGATTTGTCGAGAAGCCCACTGGAATAAACCAGGAAATAACCGATTAACCGCTTGTGAAAAGTTGGCGGAACCAACGAATACTTCAGATTTCTGATCCTTGACTGCATCCCAGATGGCATTTGCCACATCTGTTGGTTTCTCCACCACAGGATTTTTCAGAATGTCTTCTATTTGTTGGCAACGGCTTTGGGTATCTTGCTCATCCTTACCTCGAATAATTGCCCGTTCCATGAAATGACTTTTAATCAAATTTGGATAAATCCCACAAACGTGAATTCTTTTCGGTTTTAATTCTGCGTGCAACGCTTCTGTTAAACCTGTAACAGCAAACTTACTTGTACAGTAAGGAACTAAGTAAGCAGTAGGCACTTTACCACCAATGGAACTTACATTGACGATTGTTCCTTTTCCTCTTTGGAGAAAATGAGGCAGAAGGGCATTAATTGTGTGGATATATCCCCAGAGATTAGTATCTATAACTTTATGCCAATCTTCCAGCGAAAACTCTTCTACTGGTGCTGATGCATAAATACCTGCATTATTCACTAGCACATCGATATAACCATAATGGTCTAACGCTTTTTCGATTAGTGCATTCACCTGTGCAGGATCTGTAACATCACAAGCAAATGTCAGTGGTGCTTTCCCACCAAGGTTTTGCAATTCCTGCGCCGCAGCTTGCAAGCGATCGCCATGACGCGCTGCAAGTACAAGGTCATATCCTTTACGGGCGAATAAAACAGCTGTTGCTTTGCCAATACCTTTAGCGATGGACGCAAGCAGAGATAAGCAAGTGGGCCAAATAACGGCACAAGTGCCACAGCCCAAAATATGAGGGGATTACTCAATCCTCGCCGCGCCATATCATTTCCAACCAAGGCAGGAAATAATAGGCAAAGTAAGATGAAATCCCAGCTCATCACATGGATAAAGCGGCTAGTTTGCCACTGTTGCACAAAATCACCCCAATCTCCTTGCCCTAAACCATAGCCAACTAAAATAGTCGTACCTATGGTTAAAACAATACCAGTCCAGCGAGAATCAAGTAGCTTGATAAGAGTATTCTTTTCGCCAGAAAATTGTGTCTTTGGTTCGCGTAGGGCTAAGTAGGGCAAAACGGCAAACGCCCCTACTGCAAAAGATACAGCCGCAAACAACCAAGCCGGAATTTTTTGTCCTCTACCATCAATAAGCATAACTGCACTGTAAATTACAGGCCAGATGCCCATGATATTGAACAATGCAATGACTAGGGGATTTATACCTTGCCATTGACCAGTAGAAAGATTTTTAATCAACTCGAATGTATCAGGTTGATTGGGAGGCGCAAACAAAAAGGCATAGGCAATAATTCCCAGCCATAGCAACCCAAAGCCAATTTTTATCATGAGGGATTTAAATAGCTCAAAGTTTCCGATAAATAATCAGCAGCAGCCGCAACAACTGCGATCGCTCCTTCATAATCGAGGCGTGTTGGGCCCAAAACCCCTACACTCCCTACTTGTACTGAACCACGACGATAGGTAGAAGAAATTAAGCTACAGTTACGTATTGGTTCGAGAGGATTTTCGGAACCAATCCTTACTGTTACCCGTGGTTTACCCACTTCTTCTGCCTCTGGCTCTTCAAATATTAATCGCCACAGTTGTTCTTGTTCTTCCTCCAACAGCTGGATGATTGTTTGCACTTGTTGTAGTTGCGAAAATTCCGGCTGACGCAAAACTTCTGCCATACCGCGAATCATGATTTGAGTAGCGCCTGGTGTGAAACTACGGCGGCTGAATTCGGTGAGGGAATTTTTCAAATATTCACCATAGTGCTGAAACTCTCGATCCAATTCGCTCCAGTCAAGGCTAGCTAACTCTAACAGACTGCGCCCCCGCAAGTGACTATTTAAAAAGTTAGAAACAATCTGCAACTCGCGATCTATTACTTCTGGATCTAGTTGTGTTTCTTTGCGTGTTGGTGGTAAATCCATTAACGCTGAATGTGTTTCATAGCTATCTGTCACCACAATCAGCATTACTTTTCCCGAGTCTATTTGCACTAATTGCAGATGTCGTAACAGCGCACTAACATTTTGTGGCATGGTTATTAAGCTGATGCAGCCACTCAAAGTTGCCAAAATTTGAGCAGCTCCTTGCAGTAAGGCTTCTAAGCTTCTATCTTCCCAGTTCAGGCGGTGTTGCAGTGCTTCTTCTACTTGTCGCGCCAAACTCTCAGAAGGCGTAATCAACTGATCGACATAAATGCGATAGCCAGAATCTGAAGGTACTCGTCCAGCAGAAGTATGCGGTTGGTAAAGTAGCCCAGCTTTTTCTAACATTCCCATCACGTTGCGAATCGTTGCTGAGCTAACACCCAAATTGAATTCTTCAACTAGGGCTTTAGAACCAACAGGCTCTGCTGTGGCAATGTAATGACGTACTGTTGCCCAAAGTATATGTTGTTGTCGATTTGTTAGCTGAACTTGCATAGCTAATATTTACCGAAGCGAAATTTTAATCAATTTTTGAAAAAAGAAAATTTTTATTGAGATAAAAACAAAAAGCGTTAATAATAGTTAAGCAAAATAGCAAATTCTTGACGTATCCAGAAATACGTAACAACAATATTGACTGTTTTACTTCTAGCCAAAGTATATTTAATATAGCTTTACAATTTCAAGCAAAGCGGATAATCAATGAAACCCTTCACAGTCTTACTTGTGTATATTTTCATAAAGATCGTGATGAAGCTGTACTGATAAATACTAATTTGCTGGGTTGCGGAAATCACGAGGTAGACAAGATAGACAAAACGTTCGCACCAGACAGAAATAGTTTAGCTTTTCTGTCTAAAGCCCTGAATTTATTTAGTCTTGAGTTTAGAGTAGCAAAAGCAATTTGATTAGTCAGTCCGAGCTAATACACAGGAATTGAAGGGTCAACTAAGGTTGAGTAGGCATCAATACCACCAGCAATATTTTTAACATTGGTGAATCCTTGAGCCATAAGCCACTGGCACATTTGGGCAGAACGAATGCCATGATGACAGATTACAAGGGTTTCAGCGTGGGGGTTTAAGCAGGTGTGGATTTCATTTGCCCAGCCAGCAAATTCACTCAGAGGAAAGTTGACAAAGCCCTCAATGCTAGCGATCGCCACTTCTTGTGGTTCGCGCACGTCCAACAGTTGAAGATCAGGCTCGGCTTTTGACAAACGCTGGGCTAGTTCTTCTACACTAATCTGAGCAAGGGGTTGACCAAAAGATTGACCTGTCATGAGGTTTCTGCAAACAATCCTGGATAATATCTATCTTGACAGAAAATCTTCACGTTGACCTGAGCATATACATCAGTACCATATTGCATAAGTTCGCGCGCAAAATTTTTGCACCAAGACTCTGCGATCCTCTGCGCTTACCTCCGCGAGCCTCTGCGTTTCAAAATTACGCAAAAATATACTTATTTTTCCAGAATAAACAAAGATTTCTCATTACAACCCTCTTCTGTGCTAGAGAAGGCGGTTTAATATTTGATGGTGTGAGCACCACCCAAAGCTGTTTATGTAAAAAAATTATGAAGCAAGGTTTATTCTTCCGTTCCCTAGCAGCGGTTTTTGCCATGCTGCTGTTGATTGGTATTTCTGGTTGTAACAGCTTGTCTAGTCAAAATCGTCTCGTGGGATTAGGCGCAACTGCTGGACAGCCTGGTGCGGCAATTTTTGTGTCTCAACAAGCACCTGTGATGGCGTCACTGCTGGTGAATCCGGATAAGTTGCAGGCTTTAGAGCGTGATGGAGAACTGTCTAAGCTGAAAACCAGCTTATTAGCTAGCACTGATGTAGATTACAAACAAGATATTCAACCTTGGCTAGGAAACGAAATTACCTTGGCTGTGACAACCCTAGACATCGATCGCGATCCTACAAACGGACGCCAACCAGGGCATTTAATTGCATTAGCCACCAAAAAACCGGAGAAAAGCCGTGAGTTTGTGGATTTGTTGTTTTCCAAACGAGCGATCGCAGGGACAAACTTAACTACTGAACAGTATAAAGGCGTAAAGCTGATTTATGATGATGCTCAGCCAGAGAAGCTGCTTGCTGGTGCAGCTGTGGGCGATGAGTTTGTCTTGTTTGCCAACGATCCAAAAGTGCTGCGAGAAGCAATTAATAACGTCCAGGCTCCCGATCTAAATTTGAACGCCTCTAGCAAATATCAGCAAGCCATTAAACAACTACCCAAAGGTGCACTGGCTACAGCGTTTCTGAATCTACCCCGCGTGGCAGAATGGCAAGGTTTAAAACTACCAGAAAATACAACCTATGACAGTGAAATTATTTCCTTAGTACTAGCCAACAAGGGATTGCTGGCGGAAACCACTTTAGTAGCAAAAGCAGAGACTTTACCGCCATTAGAGCAACTATCTAAACCAGTTGACGCATTGCAATATATTCCAGCATCAGCAGGTTTGGCAATTGCTGGCACGAATTTGAGTAATTTAGGCAATAGCAATTTAGCTCAGTTCTGGCAACAAGTAACAGCAGCCCTATCCGGTTCCAATCAAAATGCAGTCTCTCAATTGCTGCAACCTGTGCAAGGCTTGGACATTAATTTAAAAGAAGATATTTTTAGCTGGGTGCAAGGAGAATATGCCATCGGATTGTTACCTCGCCCAGAACAAGCAAATCCTGATTTTATTTTTGTTGTAGAAAAAACTGAAGCAACACCAGCAGGAATTTCTCGTTTAGATGCGATCGCATCCTCAAAGGGACTGACACTAAATACTTTTGACCTAGACAAGCAAAATATCTCAGCTTGGACACAAATAAAAGCTGCTAAAGTAGCCAATGCTCAAAAGCCAGGAAAATACAAAATTGAAGCAAAGGTGTACGGAGTACATACTACTCAAGGAAATTACGAGATTTTTGCTTCCAATCTAGAGACAATGAATGAAGTCCTCAATGCCAAGGATAATTCTTTAAGTAGCGATCGCAAATTCCGAAACAATATAGCCGCTATTCCCCAACCCAACCAAGGCTACGTCTTTCTCGATTGGGCAACAAGTCGAGAAATATTGGAGAATCAACTACCAATTCTCAAACTAGCGGAAATACTAGCAAAACCCTTTTTCCAAAACCTGCGATCGCTAACAATCAGCAGTTACGATGGCGATACAGGATTATTTAAGGGCGGCATATTCTTTCAATTAGATAGTTTGTGAAAATCAGTAGACTGAAAAGTTTTGCGATCGCCAAAAATCGCCAGAAATGGCGAGCACGAGCAGCAAGTAAATTTTTAACTGATTGGCTCATGAGGTTGCTACCAAATTCTCCAGGGGTCGTTTTGCAATACACTTATCAGGTTATTTGCCCAAAGTCCAGCAACAAAGCAGCGATATGGCGATGAATGGCAATGGCATCTGAGCATAGCCCCGTTACCTGGCTATGGCTGTAGATCAAACACATGGTAGCCCCATGCTGGCATGTCGAAATAGAGACCTGAAACCAGACTGTCGCCAGAGCGCTCATAAACAATGGAACTCATCAAATCCTTGAGGTGATATAGTTTGCCCGCTAAATCGTCGTCAGGCAGAGTGACGTAACACTGGCTCTGATGGGGTGCGTAGTTCACAATCACCAGCAACCTTTGTCGTCTGGGATCTTCCCAGGTAAAGCTGATGAAGTCATTCCATGTCCAGTTACCATCCCAGGCGGGGGTGCAGTTGAGTAGTTGCCAGGTGCCTTCTCGCAAAACTGGCAACCGCAGACAGGCTAGCAGTTTGCGGTAGAAGGTGTACAGTTCTTCGTCAATGGGTTCGCTGGGCCCACGTTGGAGATGCACCGAAATCTTGTGTTTGAAGCCGTCTAGCTGCCCCTGGTGCAGGAAGCGTAGACCCGGACTGAAAAAGGTGAGGATGGCGGCAGCGCGATGCACTTCTAGTGGAAAGGTAGCAGCAGCGCGAGGTTCGTCATGATTTTCCAGGAATCGAGCAGAGTTGTTCTGATAGTTTAGGTCTGCCCAAAAGTGTTCGCGCACGGGTTGGGCATGTTGTTCGCGCAGGCGATCGTAGAGGCGTTTGTCGTAGGTGTAATCGAAACCTTGTTGTTGCAGCGTCCATTCCAAATCCCAATAAACTTCTGCCATGAAGACGAAGCCGGGATGATGCTGCCGCACTTTGGGGATGGCGGTTTGCCAGAAGGGTTCTGCTGCAATGCCCCAGGTACGCTGGAAAATCTCTGGTAGAATCAGCATCGCCATATCGCATCGCACGCCATCACATAACTGAGCAATGGTCAACAATTCGCCTAGCATTGCCGCTTGCAGTGAGGGGTTGCCATAGTTGAGTTGGAGCGTATCAGGCCAACCTGCAAAGTAGGGGTCGCGTCCGTAGGCAAAGATGACTTCACCAGTGGGCAAAGACACTCGGCAATAGTTTTGAGGTTGTTGTGCCAGCAACGCTTCGGTTCCCTGGACAAAAAAATCGGGGTGAGTCTGCACCCAGCCATGATCGGGAGCCATGTGATTGGGAACGAAATCCAACATCAGTTTGAGTCCGTGCTGGTGGAGGCGATCGCGCAGTAGCTCTATGGCTGCGTTGCCACCCATGCGATCGCTGACAACGTAATCCTTAATGGCGAAACAGGAGCCACACACATCGTCTTCACTGAAGTCACTCAACAGTTGCCGATATTCCTCTAGCCACTCTGGGTTGGACAGAGAAACGCTTCGCCCCGCATCCCCCGTCTGCCAAACCCCCAGGAAATAAACCCAGTCAAATCCCAAACTGGCGATTTCATCCAGGGCTGCGTCGGGAATATCATCCAGAGTTGCGGGACGGTTCAATTGTTTAGACAGCAATTGTATCCAGACACGGGTGTTGACTTGATATAACACGGGATAGGTAGGTGTTGGCATGATTCGGAACCTTCAATCGTACTAGTGACTCAACTATTCACGCTGCTGGGGCGAGCCAAGAAAAAGCTCCAGCAAATTTTGCCCAACGACAATTTTGTTGAACCTGAGCAGAGCATAGGGCAAAAACCCTCTGATTGGCTAGGATCTTTGCTCGAATCCTCTGCCCCGCTGTTGACCTATGCAAGCAAACTACTTAAACTCAGTATTTTGTCAGTTCCCCGGGCGTTACAGTATCCAACACGGTTTTCTTGGTAAAATAGCCCAAACCTTGAATTAGTCTGGCAACGCAGCCAGTCCATCCAGTTTGGTGACTGGCACCAATTCCCGCCCCGTTATCTCCGTGGAAATACTCGTAGAACAGAATCAGATCGCGCCAGTGGGGGTCTGTCTGGAACTTCTCAGTACCGCCATAGACTGGACGGCGACCGGATTTATCCTTGAGGAAAATGCTCACAATCCGTTCGCTAATTTGCTGGGTGACATCAAACAGCGATAGGTACTTGCCAGATCCTGTAGGATATTCAACGGTAAAGGAATCGCCGTAGTAGGCATAAAGTTGAAACAGCGATCGCAACAGCAAGAGATTGACGGGCATCCAGATGGGGCCGCGCCAGTTGGAATTGCCGCCGAACATACCTGAGGTGGAGTCACCCGGAACGTATCCCACTTTGTACTCCTGTCCGGCGTGATAGAAGCAGTAGGGATGCTCTAAGTGATAGCGAGAGAGAGAGCGAATTCCGTAATCACTTAGGAACTCGGATTCATCCAGCATTATGGAGAGAACGCGGCGCAGTTTGTCTTTGTTCAAGATAGACAGCATCAGCCGCTCCCGTTCGCCAAACTGATTGGGGAGATGAACATTTTGAGTCAGTTCGGGGTGCTGCATAATGAACTTTTGTGCCTCTGCTTTAAAGCGCGGCAGCTTGTCAAAGGCTTCACGCGGGAAGACAGAAACTGCCATCAGCGATAATAAACCCACCAACGATCGCACTTTTAAGCGGGTGGAATTGCCGTCAGGAAAGCGCAGCACATCGTAGAAGAAGCCGTCTTCTTCATCCCAAAGTTCGTCTTGGTATTCACCAATCCGATCCATAGCTCCAGCAATCCACATGGTATGCTCAAAAAACTTGATCGCAAAGTCTTCGTAGAG